>JAOTYQ010000059.1 GCA_029861725.1 Acidimicrobiia bacterium
AACACCAGTTCCTCCCCCCACCGGCCGCCGCCACGAGCCGTTGAGCGGGGGATGTTTGGCCAAAGGCCAAACTCCAGGTGAGGCGCCCCGCGCCGAACACTAGCTGCTCCCCCCACCGGCCACCGCCACGAGCAGGGCCCGATCGACTGCGATCACGTTGGGTCCGTCACTGGCGATCCGGGCCACAGCCCGATCGCCGCACCGGAGCACGACATCGCGTTCACCGTCGAAGCTGAGCGTGCCCGGACCATCAAGCGTCACCGGCTCACCGGCGGCGACTTGGCGGTAGTCGGCTATGGCGACGTCGACGTACAGCCCCGGTGCGATCGGGCAACGCACCGAGCGCGGCCGGCGACACCGACCGCCGGCCCCTCTTGGGAACAGCACCGCGACACCGCCGGGCTGATGGCGATCGGTCGGGGCCAAGGCGGCGGCGATGGCCGACAGGCCGACGGTCGCCGGCTCCGCGATAGCGGCGACGAGCTGGATCACAGAAGCGGCATCCCACACGGCTCGGCTGCCGGTGAACGACGAGCTGATCAAGGCCAGGTCGACGAGCCCGAGCTCCCGGCTCTCGGTGCCGTCGGCCCGGTGGATGTCGACGTCGATCACCTTGGCGTGGCGGGCGATCTGGCTGAGGGCGACCTGGCCGCTGGCGGTGATGCCTGCGGCGTAGCCGGCGACCGTCGCCTCATGAGCCCGAGGGAACACGTTGTTGGTGCCGGTCGACAGCGCCACGATCGGGGCGCGGCGCCAGCCCTTCACGACGTCGCGGTGGGTGCCGTCCCCGCCGAGCACGACGACGGCCCCGACCCTCGCGTCGGCGAACGCGGCCGCAGCCCGCTGCGTATCCCGCCCGCTCGAGAGCAGGGGGAGATCGAGCACCTCGACCGGGAGCCCCAGCCCGTCGGTGGCCCGCCGTGCCAGGGCGTGGCGATCGTCGGCCAGCAGCAACCGCTCGGCCCCGCCCTCGAATGCGCCGATCGCCGCTCGTCGGACGATGCCGATCTTCGCCATATCCGACACCGGAGACGCTGCGCTCACCAACCGCCGGATGTCCTTCCCGGCGGCCGGGTTGGCGATCAGGCCGACGGTGGCAGTGCTCGGGCTCTGAGGGCTCACGCTCCCGGTGCCGGGCGGCCGAGGGTCTCCCGGATGCCGTCGGCGATGCTCGCAGCGTTCGGCACGTAGTGGGACTCGAGCGCCGGGCTGAACGGGACCGGCGCGAACGGTGCCGCCACCCGGGCCACCGGGGCGTCGAGGTAATCGAAGGCGTGCTCGCTGATCTGGGCTGCGATCTCCGCCCCGAGCCCACCGAATCGAACCGCTTCGTGGACGACGACGATCCGGTTGGTCTTGCGGGCCGAGTCGACGATCAGATCGAGGTCGAGCGGCTGGACCGTGCGGAGGTCGATGATCTCGACCGAGATCCCCTCGTCGGCCAGCGCGTCGGCCGCCTTGACCGACTCCGGCACCATTCGGCCGTAGGCGATCACCGTCACACCGTCTCCGGGCCGGACCACGTTGGCCGAGCCGAGCGGCACCTCGTAGAGCTCCTCGGGCACGTGGCCCTTGGAACTGAGCATGCGCTTGTTCGACACGAACACCGTCGGGTTGTCGTCGCGTATGCAGGCCACGAGCAGGCCCTTCACATCGGCCGGCGTTGACGGCATCGCGACCTTGAGGCCCGGGATGTGACAGAGCAACGCTTCGAGGCTCTGGGAGTGCTGGGCCGCGGCCGACAGCCCGGCACCGGCGTTGGTCGTGATCGTGAGCGGCAGAGTGGCCTTGCCCCCGAACATGTACTTGAGCTTGGCCGCCTGGTTCGCGATCTGGTCCATCGCCACGAGCACGAAGTCCATGAACATCAGATCGACGACGGGCCGGAGCCCGCTGACGGCGGCCCCGGTACCGAGGCCTACGATCGCTTGTTCCGCGATCGGCGTGTCGAAGCAGCGACGATCGCCGAACTCGTCGGCCAGGCCGGCGAAGTGGCCGAACACGCCACCCGCCTTGCCGACGTCTTCGCCGGCCACGAAGACGGTCTCGTCCTCGCCCATCACCTGCCGGAGCGCTTCGTTGAAGGCCTTCAGGTAGCTGAGCTCCCGGGTCTCGGTCGCGGTCTCGGTTGCGGTCATCGGTTCCCTCCAGCCATCGAGTAGACGTCGTCGAGCAGGGTGTCGGCTTCGGGCAGCGGCGAGTCCTCGGCGAATTGGATCGCTTCTTCGACGTCGGCCTCCACGGCGGCATGGACCGCCTCGATCTCCTCGACCGACAGCACGCCGAGCTCGGGGAGGCGGGCTTCGAGCAGCTCGATCGGGTCGCGCTGCTTCCACCGCTCGAGCTCTTCGTCGGTCCGGTACTTCATGCCGAGCACCTGGACGCCGTGGTGATTGTAGAACCGGTACGTCTTGGCCTCGATGAACGAGGGTCCCTCACCCGCCCGGGCTCGGGCGACCGCCTCGCTCGCCGCTTCGTACATCGCCACCGCATCCATCCCGTCGGCGATCACGCCCGGCATGCCGTAGCCGGCTGCCCGGTCGACCACATCGGTGATCGCCATCGTCTGCTCCCGAGGGGTGAACTCCCCGTACTCGTTGTTCTCGCACACGAACACGACCGGCAGCTCGAGCGCAGCGGCCATGTTGGCCGCCTCGTGGAACGCGCCGATGTTCGTCGACCCGTCGCCGAAGAACACCACGGAGACGTTGTCGGTTCCCTTGTACTTGTTGGCCAGGCCAGCGCCGACGGCGATCGGAACGCCACCACCGACGATGCCGTTCGCCCCGAGCATGTTCAGATCGAGGTCGCAGATGTGCATCGAGCCGCCCTTGCCGTTGCAGTAGCCGGTGGCCTTGCCCATCAGCTCGGCCATCATCCGCTTGAAGTCGCCGCCCTTGGCCACGAGGTGCCCGTGGCCTCGATGGGTCGAGCTGATCTGATCCTCGTTCCGGAGGGCGACGCACACGCCGGCCGCCACCGCCTCCTCGCCAACGTACAGATGCAGGAAACCTGGAAGCCTGTTCGCCTCGGCGAGGCGACCCGCCGCTTCCTCGAAGTGACGGATGCGGACCATGCGGTAGTGGAGGTCCTTCAGTGTCTCGGGTGTCGGTTCCATGCGGTCCCCTCTGTGGTCGCTACGGGCCGGCGCACCATCCGGGGTTGCGTGCTCGACCGGCCCGTCTACACGTCAGTAGTTCACTCGCTCGCACGACCCGCCGTCCACTGGGACCTCCAGGCCGACGGCTCAGGAGAGGGCGGTCACGACGTCGCCCAGCAGCTCGAAGCTTCGCATCATCGCCCGATGGTCTCCGGTGATGTGGCGGACCATCGCATGGTCGAAGCCCATGGACTCATAGTGCCGGAGCCGTTCGATGACCGTCGACGGAGAGCCGACCAGCAACTCGTCGTACCCCACCCCTCGGTAGCCCTCGGCCAGGATGGGATCGATATGGGCTCGCGCTTCGGCGTCGGTTTCGGCTACGTGGACGTCGCGACGCAGCACCGGCAGGATCGGCCGCTCGTGGCGGGCTGCCGTGGCCCGGTAGAGCTCGAGCTGGTCGGCCAGCACGGAATCGTGGGCGTTCTGGGCCGTGAGCCAGCCGTCGCCGAGACGGCCGGCACGCTCGACGGTGATGTCGTTCGTTCCCGCCATCCAGATCTCGGTCGGGTGTCGGGGAGCGGGGGAGATCGTGGCGTCCCGGAGTGCGAAGGAGCGCCCTTCGGCGGTGATGGTCTCACCGGCAAGGAGGGCTCGCAGCGGCGGCACGAGCTCCTCGGTGCGGCGGCCCCGCGACGCGAGCGTGTAGCCGAACGCGTTGAAGGCGAGCCGGTTGCCGCCGGCGGCCAGGGTCACGATCAGCGGGGCGTCGACGAAGCAGCTGAGCGTGCCGATCTGCTCGGCGAGGAGCAGCGGATGGTAGAAGGGCGCCAGCAGCACGACGCCGATCGCCAGGTCTCCGGTCTCGGCGCTGAGGCGGGAGATCGTCGGTATCGGCTGGAACATCCGACCGTAGGTCGGCGGGGCTGAGTGGTTGTCACCGACGAGGAGCGCCCACAGGCCGGCGCTCTTGGCGGCCCGCGCCACCTCGACCAGGTTCGAAGCCTGGACGACCTGGTCGTCGTCGCCCATCGGCCGCTCGATGAAGGCGTCCGGTGGTGACGCAGCCACGAGGCTCTGGTAGATCTCGAGGGTCTGAGGGCCCGCCGGGAAGAAGAACCGGAGCGACGTCCCGATCTTCACCGCGTCGATCTTGCTGGAGCAGCTGCCATGACCACGAACACTACCGCGCCACCGGTCGACGGGAGGCGGGCCTCGGTCAGCGCCGAACCCAGCACCGGGGGACCCGACACCGCGTCAGCTGGCTGAGCGACGCTTGGGGAGAGGCAGGGCGTCAGGCTCGCTGACGACGACCGGGTTCAGGTAGCTCGGCGAGTCCGGGAGCGTGTCTCCGTAGACCGGGACCGCCCCTTCGGGCATCGGCACGCGCGGTAGGTCGGGCGATCGGCGCAGCCAGCTGACAGACGCCGGATCGGTCGAGCGCCTCGCGCCATCCGCCGGCCCTGGATCTTCACCGGGCGCCAGGCCCGGCGACGCCACTGGGCTCACCACGGCCACCGCAGCCGGCGCCGATGGGGTCGTGTCGAGCTCGTACCGAGCGGGTGGTGGGTCCGAGCCGACGTCCAGGCTGGCCAGCGCGGCGGCCACCTTGGCCAGGTCGACCTCGGGTGCCGCCGAGAAGTCCGGAAGGATCGGGTAGTCCGGCTCCGGCAGCGGTCCGGGTGACCGCACGGATTCCAGCGTTGGCTCTGCCTGGCGGGCGACGCACAGCTCATCCTCGGGCCCGCGCCCGGTGGGCATCACCGGCGCCGGCTCGATCGGAGTGGGTTCGGGGGCGTCGCCCGCAACCGGTGGGGTCTCGGGCGCCGCGGTAACGACGAGCGCTGGCTCGGGAGCGGCCACGTAGCCGGTGTCGGGATCGAGCGCGATCTCGTCGATGAGCTGCACGCCGACGATGTCGTACTCGTATCCGGTGACCGTCTGGTTGGCCGAGTCGTCGGAGAACTGGGTCTCGCCGTTGAAGAGCGTCGAGACCTCAGCGACGACGAACCAGCCGCCGAGCGCGTCGGGATCGCGATTGATCACGTCGCCGACCTCGACGTCTTCGATTCGACACGGAATCACTCGAACGACGCGACGCTTCACCTTGTGGAGGTCGGCGCGAAACGCAGCCGACCTGAGCCACTGTCGACCGAGCCGATCAGCGAGAGCCGCGGCCGATCCGAGCGAGCGGCCACTCGGGGGCCTCGAGCGACTCCCATGGCCGGGATCAGTCCGTCGGAGGCTGAACGAGCACCCCGTCGGCCTCGAGCGCGTCGAGTTGGGCGGCGCTGTAGCCGAGATCGGCGAGTACCTCACGCCCGTGCTCACCAACCAGCGGCGCCGGATGCCGGACCGAGGCCGGCGTGACCGAGAACCGCACCGGGGGCGGGACCACTCGGTATCGCCCGGCTCGGGGATGATCGGCCAACGGCAACGCTGCGACCAGGTCGCTCAGCGAGGCGGCCCGGCTGGCGGGGATGCCCTCGGTCTCACAGAACGTCAACCACTCGGCGGTGGTCCGCTGACGCAAGATGCCGGCGACCTCCCGGTACAGGCTGTCGCTGTTGGCGATCCGGGACTCGCGGCTGGCAATCCGGGCGTCATCGATCAGCTCAGCGCGACCGCCGGCGCGGAACAAGGCGTGGTAGTGGGCATCGGTGTAGGGCAAGACGTTGATCCAGCCATCGGCCGTCTCCTGTGGCCGCCGCTCCGCGGTGAGGATGCGGCGGTATCCAGCGGTGTCGAGCGGAGGCTCGGGGATCGCCCCCGCACCGTGCTCGACCAGGACGAAGGCCCGCATAACGTCGATCATGGGGACCTCGATGTGTTGCCCCTCCCCCGTTCTCCCATGGTGGTACAGCGCAGCGAGCACCGCCGAGGCGATCGTGAAGCCGGCGACCTTGTCGGCGACGAGGGTCGGCAGCAGGCTCGGCTCGTGACCTTGACGCTGGAAGAGCTCGCCGATCCCGCTCGCCGATTGGATGATGTCGTCATAGGCGGGAGCATCGGCATCGGCGCTGTCCGACGGGTGGCCGTGGGCCTGGCAGAACACGATGTCGGGACGGACGGTCCGCACGTCGTCGTAGGTGAGCCGGAGGCGGCCGAGGGGCCCCGGCCGGAGGTTGGTGACGAACACGTCCGAGGTCGCCGCGATGCGTAGCAACGCATCACGGCCCGCCGGGCGCTTCAGGTCGAGCCCGACGCTGCGCTTGTTGCGCAGCAGGTTGAGCGAGACGCCGGACAGGCCCGGTACGGGCCCAGGCCCCATCGATCGGTTCGTGTCGCCGGTCCGGTCCTCGATACTGACGACGTCGGCGCCGAGATCGCCCAGCAGCTGGGTGGAGAACGGGCCCATGATCACCGACGACAGGTCGAGGACGCGAACGCCGTCGAGGGGGCCGCGCTGGTTCGTCTCGGATTGCGACATCGGCCTCTCACCTTAGGAGCCGAGCTCCATCGAGGTGCAGCCCGCCCCGTGTCGCGTCTCGACGGGGACGGCGCTGCGGTTGCGGGTCGGAGCGGCGTCGGCGACGAGACCGTGCTCGAATAGGAGGACCACCGACGAGGAGGATGCTGACCGTGGCGACATCGGAGCCCGACTCAGATCAACGATCGACCGCCGAGGCGTACCTCGAGCTCTTGACGGCGCGAGGCGTCGAGTACCTCTTCGGCAACGCCGGCACCGACTTCGGCCCCATCATCGATGCCTACGCGCGTCGGTTGGCGGTCGGTCAGCCGGCGCCTCACCCGATCGCCGTCACCCATGAGATCACGGCGATGGCCATGGCCCACGGCTACGGCATGGTGTCTGGGGCGACACCGGTGGTGATGGTGCACACCGTGGCTGGAACGGCGAACTCGGTCGGTGGGCTGATCAATGCCAACCGGGCTCGAGTCCCGATGCTGGTGACGGCCGGGCGGACTCCACTGACCGAGGGCGACGCGCTCGGATCCCGCGACATCCACATCCACTGGGCTCAGGAGTCGTTCGATCAGGGGGCCATGGTTCGGGAATGGGTGAAGTGGGACTACGAGCTGCGATCGGGCTCCGACCTCGGTGAGGTCGTCGATCGAGCGCTGGCGATCGCCGCATCGGACCCGACCGGCCCGGTCTACCTGACCCTGCCCCGTGAGGTGCTGGCTGCGCCCCACACCGGTCCCGGCCCCACGGCTGCGCCGATCATGCAGCCGGGCTCCGTGGTCCCCGAGCCGTCAACGCTCGTCTCGGCGGCCGACGCGCTCGCGGCGGCCGACAACCCGATCCTGATCACCCGCTCGGCAGGGCGCGATCCGGATGCGGTGGCCTCGCTCGGGAGGCTGGCCGACGTACTCGGCGCCCCCGTGTTCGATCCCTACCCGACCCACTCGAACCTGGACCTCACCCACCCGCTCCTCCTGGTCGCGGCGCCCGATCGCTTCCTGGCCGAGGCCGATGCCGTGGTCGTCGTCGACGCCGACGTGCCGTGGACCCCCAAACGGGCCCGACCGAGCCCCTCGGCCACCGTGATCGGTATCGGAACCGACCCGCTCCACGTCCGCTACCCCGTCAGGGGCTTCCCGGTCGAGGTCAACCTCTCCGGACGGGTCGGCCATACCCTCGGCGCCCTGGCCGAGCTGCTCGCCGGTCGGATCGACCCCGAAGACCGCGCCAGGCGTCGAGCGAAGTGGACCGACCGCGCCGCCGGGGAGCGAGCGGCCGCAAGCGCCCGGGCCGACGCCGGCGATGCGGCGGCGACCCTCGAGAAGCCGTGGTTCTCGAAGGTCCTCGACGAGCTGCTGCCCGACGACGCGCTCCTCGTCGACGAGCTCGGCTGTGACGTCGGCCAGCTCACCCTCGAGGGGCCGTCGCGCTTCTTCGGCGTCTCGCAGGCCGGGGTGCTCGGCTGGGGCTTGGGGGCGGCCCTCGGGGCCAAGTTGGCAGCACCGGACCGAACCGTCGTCGGGATCGTCGGTGACGGCTCGTACCTCTTCGGGGTTCCGACCACCGCCCATTGGGCCGCTCGCCGCTACGACCTACCCGTGCTGTACCTCGTGTGGAACAACGCCAAGTGGCGGGCGGTCGAAGGCGCGACGCGGATGGTCTACCCCGACGGCTGGGCCGCCCGCTCCGGCTCCTTCGCGTTCAGCGACCTCCGCCCTCCGGTCGACTACGAAGTCGTCTGTCAGGCGGCGGGCGGCATGGGCGAGCGCGTCGAGGATCCGGCCGAGCTGCCGGGGGCGATCGAGCGAGCCTTGAAGGCAGTGGCCGACGGTCGCCAAGCGCTGCTGAACCTGATCGCCCACGACCCGAGCGGCTGAGCCCGGGGAGCCGTCCGGTCGATCAGGCCGTCCCCTCGAGTGGCTCAGAAGACCGGGGGCTCCGAGCGGCCGCAGCCTGCAACCACCACAGCACCCCGCCGGTAACCGTCAGCACCATGACGACCTGGACGGCGGCCACCGTGGTCGATCGCTGGATCCCAGCCCACCGCGAGCAGGCCAAGACGGCGAAGGCGAGAACTCCGTGGCCAGCGAGAACGGCGCGGTCGGGCGAAGCGGCAGCGGAGCGCCAGTCGACCGGCGGAACACCGTCAGCAGACCACGAGGCTCGCTCGATGAGAGGGACGAACGCAACGGCCCCGATGCACGCTGCAGCCCCGACGACGGCCGAACCCCGGGTATGGCCGTCGATGAGCGCCAACCATGCCAGGCCAGCGACGGCGACCAATACGGCGAACGACGCCAGCGGCCGAGCGAGCCCGATGCCGACCGAGAGCCCGACCAGCACCATCGGCCCGACGACGAAACGCACGACGCCCGTCTCGGGCACGCAGAGAAACACCCCAGCCGTTGCCAGCGCGACCGCCACCGTGAGGTTGGGCCGTGACGTCCCGCTCCTGGCCGTCGCCGCGACCGCGACTCCGACGGCGACGACCGCCAAGGCGAGGACGGGCACCATCCACTCCGGGAAGCGAGCCGGCAGCTCCCGGTAACGATCGACGTCCGGTGCGGCGACCCAGAACCCGGCTGCGATCCCGAGCACTGCGACGGTCTCGGACCGACGGAGGCGGGCTGGCAGCAAACCGTTGACGGCGAGCACCGCAACGCCGACGACGATCGACAGCAAGACCGAGCGGTCCGTGAGGATCACTCGCACACTCGACCGCCAAGCATCTCCGGGAGCCCGCTGGTCTCGGCCGAGCGCCACCGACAGCACGCGATCAACACCGCCTCGAGGCTAGTGCCGACTCGCCGACGCCCCGGTCATGAGGTCGATGTTCCTGCTTGCCCGATCGATGGCGGCTAGGGGCGGCGGCCGGTATAGCCTTCGCCACCAAGCTATGAATCGACGACGCTGTCTGTGGCTCACCAAGGGGTTGGGGCGAGGCGGCGTTGAGCGCCTCCTGGTCGACATGCTGCCCCTCGTCGACACCGAGCGCTGGGAGATCGACGTCGCCTACGTCCTCCCGTGGAAGGACAACTTCCACCGCGAGCTCGAGGACCGCGGGGCTCGGGTGACCTGCCTTGGCTCCGGCGGAATCGGCGACCCCCGCTGGACCGTCCGCCTCCGTCGCTTGATGCGGCAGCGCGACTACGACGTCGTGCACAGCCACAGTCCCGTCCCGGCCAGCGTCGCTCGGCTCCTCCGAGGCCAGCGATCCTCACCGGCGTTCGTGCACACCGAGCACAACGTGTGGAGTCGGTACCACTGGGCGACCCGCCTGGCCAACTCGGCGACCTATCACCGGAACACGGCCGTCATCGCCGTCTCGGATTCCGTTGCCGAGTCGATCGAGCCGCTGGTGCGAGGCCGATGCCCGCAACCGGTCACGATCCACCATGGAACCGTCATCACGACGATCGAGCCCTGGTCGTCGGAGGAACGGGCGAAGCGACGCGCCGCGCTGGGAGTGCCGGCCGGCGGGTTCGTCATCGGCATGGTGGCGAACCTCACACCCAAGAAGAACCACCGCCTGATGCTGGAGGCCATGGCCGGAGACGGCGCCCAGCAGCGGGCCCATCTGGTGCTCGTCGGTCTTGGGCCGCTGGAGGACGAGATCAGAGCAGCCGCCGAAGAGCTCGAGATCGCCGACCGGACGACGTTCCTCGGATCACGGGACGATGTCCCGGAGCTCCTGCCGCTGTTCGACCTGTTCGTCCTCAGCTCACGGTTCGAGGGCTTCCCGATCTCGCTGGTCGAGGCGATGGCCACGGGGTTGCCCTGCGTGGCAACGTCGGTAGGCGGCATCCCGGAGGTCCTCGTCGACGGCGAGAACGGGCTCCTCGTGGAATCTGGTGATCGCGAGGGCCTCCGGGCCGCGATCACGAAGCTGATGGATGATCCCGGCCTGGCCGCAGTTCTCGGCCAGCGGGCCCGCGCAACGGCGGAGCAGCTCGACCTTCGCATGGCGGTACGAGCGATGGAGGCCCTCTACGACTCCGCCCTGGAGACCTAGATAAACCTGGAGACCTAAGAGGCAACTCTGCCCTCGTCAGCCCATGGGACCTTGGTATCCTCGGCACCGGTAAGAGGGAGACGGGCGAGAACATGAATACAGAGGAGAGGACTCTTCGTCGCGCGCCCGGCGAAGGGCTGAAGGATCGGCCGTCGTACCTGCGGGTTCGGGTGAAATCGAGGCTGCTCAACCAGTGTGGCTTCTACCGGGAGCTCCACGGGATGACGGTCACCACCGACACGGTCAACGGTTCGTCGGCCACCGTCGACGACGACTACACGTGCCGGTTCATGGCCGCCGACGAGCTCCGGCAGATCGCCGATGACGAGGTGTACCTCATGTCATCGGAGTTCATCGAGGATGCGCTCGCACGCGGTGACCGATGCTATGGCATCTTCGACGGTGACAAGCTGGCGAGCTACGGGTGGTATACGTCGACGGGGCCGAACCAGTTCAACGAGGAGCTCGAGATCGTCTTCGATCCCGGTTGGGTCTACATGTACCGGGGGTACACGCTTCCCGAGTATCGCGGCCAGAAGCTCCATGCAGCTGGAATGTCTCGAGCCTTGGCGGCGGTCACCGCCGAGGGGCAGGAGGGTCTGATCTCCTGTGTCGACGGCCTCAACGGCCCTTCGCTGAGGTCGTGTGCGCGGATGGGCTACCGGATCTTCGGCAGCGTCAAGGTCTGCAGGTGGTTCGCCGCCGAATGGGTGAGGTTGGGGCCGCTCTCGAGGTACCGGGTCCAGGCGTCGGGAGACTGCAACCTCTTTGGGTTCGATGTCATAGCGGGACAGTCAGCCTCTGTCCGCTAGTCTGCCGTCCGTGCAGGTACCTGTTCGGCGATGAAGTCTTCCGCGAACCGACGGCCGACGGTCGCGGTCGTCGCCAGTCGCTCCGGGCTGGACGACCTCGGCCCGGAATGGGACGCCCTGTGGACGTCGTCGCCGAACGCGACGCCCTACAACCATCGCCATTGGGTGATGACCTGGCTCGACCACTTCCAGGGCCGTGACAAGATCCACGTCGTCACGGTTCGAGACGGAGGCGAACTGGTTGGCGTCGCGCCGTACGTCGAGGCACGCCTGATCGGCTCGA
Source organism: Acidimicrobiia bacterium (assembly GCA_029861725.1). Lineage (GTDB taxonomy): Bacteria > Actinomycetota > Acidimicrobiia > Acidimicrobiales > SZUA-35 > CADEDH01. Next base: position 11,632 of record JAOTYQ010000059.1, read on the forward strand.
CCGGGCCGTTGGGGTTCCTCGTCGCCGCCGGGGCGGAACTGGCCGATGACGGCGGGCCGCTCCTGGCCGGCGAGGCCGGCCTGGCCGGCGAGGCGCTGGCGTCGTATCTGTTCGAGCTCGTGCAGCGAACGACGACCTCGGTGATCATGCCGAGGCTGGTCGACGGCGGTCCGATCGTCCCCCACCTCGCCGCGGCCGGCTTCGATCTCGTCGAGACGGCTTCCGTCGCCCGGCTCAGCATCTGTTTCGACCGGTTCGACGACCCAGCGACATCGCTCGCACGGTTGGCGAAGAAGCGGGACGTCCCCCGCAACCGGCGCCGGCTCACCGAGCGGTTCGAAGTCGATGTCAGCTTCGACGACGACCCACGTACCGCCTTCGACTCGATGCTGGAGCTCCAGAAGAGCCTGCGCGACGCTGAAGACGAGCAAGGACTGTTCTCGACAACGCGCACCCGCGCCTTCGCCCGCGACGCAGTCGAGAAGCTCTGGGGTACGGGCGTCGCCAAGCTGACGACGTTGCGCGCCGACGGCCGCCCGTTCGCCGTCGGCCTCGGCTATGTCGCCGGCGGTCGCTACGTTGGTCACAAGCTGACCTACGACGACGAGTACAAGCGATACGGTCCCGGCCAGATGCTGATTCACGAACTCGCTTCGGCCACGGTCGCGCGAGCCCTCTCGGAATACGACATGGGCCGAGGCGACTCTCCCTACAAGCGACAGTGGTGCAATCACGAGCGGCGGGTCGTATCGGTCGCCCTCGTCCGCAGCGATCGGCTTCGACGAGCCCAGCTGCTGGCCGGCCGCCTGCTGATCAGCCGTCGCATTCGACGGCTCGGCAGGACGAGCTGGGAGTAGTTCCCCGCCGATCGTCGATCACTCGCTCCAGCCGGTGTGCTGCTCTGCGGCTGTCAACCAGTGCCCGAGATCCCGATCGATGAGCGATGCAAGGAGCTCGATGTCGTCACGAAAGTAGCGGGACATCTCCTGGCGCAGTGACTGCGGCGGCGCCGTGTATCGCCCCGAGCGCAGGTTGAGCCGGTGCAGCGGGGCCAGAAGTCCGGACCTGCCGCTGAGGCCAAGCGCCTTCTTCGCCGCTCCGACCCCGGAGAGGAGGCGGTGGCCGAGCTGGCTCCTCCGGTGGACCGCCGCGATATTCAGGCTGGCGAGATCGACCGCTACGGGATCCAGGCCAGCGTGGGAGCAGACGAGACGCCAGATCCGATCGGGCTCGGTGGCGATGTCTTCGAGCAACACGATCAAGACCTGGGAGCGGTCGACGGCCTGCAGGAGATCTCGGACCTGGGCCCCCAGTAGGCAGGCCGCCTTGTAGGACATGTGAGCAGGATCGCCATCCGGGATCCCGTAGATCCCGACGTTGGAGCCGGAGGCCCGAGCGTCGGCGACATCCCACGCCTCCTGGAGGTCGGTGAGCTTCTCATGGCCCGTCAACAGCTTCTGTGCGTGCAGGGACGGGACCATGTCCACGGGGTTGCGGACACAGACGACGAACCGGGCGGTCGGTGTCTCGGCGACGATCTTGGGAGCTGCAGCTCGACCGAAGAGATACCAGACCGACGAGTCGACGTAGGTAGACCCGGGCCGTCCGGTGGCATAAAGAGCCTCGTACTCGTCGCGTGAGCGCGGCTCGCCGTAGGGCGAGTAGTAGTAGTGCGGCTCTTTGACCCGAGTCGCCACCACGTCCGGGTGCTGCCGCAACCACGCAGTGAGCGTCGTGGTCCCACACTTGGGGGCGCCCAGGATGTAGAGGTTCGGTATCACCGTCGCACTCACCTTCGCTACGCGCCGCTCGCCGGATCCCAGGTACGCGCGGCGCCAACGAGCTCGGTGAGCCGTACCGGCGAGTCGGCGATAGGAAGCGGCGCATCGGCTCCCGAGCGGCGAACCGGCCTACCGATGATCGTTCGTCTCACACCCCATCCACCCCGGCTCGGCGAGCGCTGTCAGCTCGTCCAGCTGTGACAGCCTGCGAGGTCAACCCTAGCGTCCGGGCCCTGCTCACGCCGCGACACCCAACCGGCCAGGAACAATCACTCAGCAGGTACCCGGGCCCTCACGGCGGTGAGCCGGGCTCGCGATCATGCCTCGACGGGAGGGAGAGGTCGACGAGTGGTCCTGATCGTAAGTACTGCGGTGTTCGCAACCGAGACCGGCGGCCATGGCAAGGCGCGGTGACGAAGCCATAGCCGCAGCCCTACGGCGAGGAGCCGCAACGCAGCCATGGTCGTCGGGCGAGCGCGAGAACACGCACCGACTTGCGATCAGGACCACTAGTTCGACCGGCGGGTCTGGAAGGCAATATGACTGCCGGGGCCGTCATGATCGCAGGGCTACACTGGAGAACGGGTCGATCGCTCGGCGGCGGAGCGAGCCAGGTCATGCCGCCGATCTCTCGCCCCGCTGATGGCAACGTCGATGCCTCGGCGGTGACGCCTCCTGGGTGCTCCGCTGAGCGTGCGAGCGGTCCGCTCGCAACCAGCATGGAGGGTATCCCACGTGTTCGAATCTCTCGTCAGCGCCTCTCGGTTGCCGATCGCGGTGACTCAGCAGGCTGGCGAGCTCCGAGGCCGTGCGTGAGCTGGCGAACGGCGCGACAGCTGAGGTCAGTGGAGTGAGCGGGTATCTCGGCAGATCGGTCGTAGGCCGTTCGACCTCGTACGCCTGGCGGTGGCTGGGGCCGGTCAGGAAGCGCCTGCTCCTGTCACCTGTACTGGCAATGCTGCTGACAGGAGCGGAAACGCTAGTGCTGCTGGTCGCCGCACGCCTGCTCCTGGCGTTCGTCGAGGAAGAAGACGAGCTCGACATCGGTGTCGCCGGCATCGACTCATTGTCGTTCTACGAGGCTTGCTTGATCGGGCTCGCGCTCACCGTCATCGCCGCCGGTTTGCGGTACGCCTACAGTCGCTACACAGCCAGCCTGGTCGGAGTCGCGGTGAGAACCGCCCGGGAATCGCTTCTGGACAGCGCCCTGCACATGCCGTGGCAGCGTCAGCGATCTCAACGCCTCGGCGAGCTGCAGCGCCTCCTGGGAACGAACGGAACGGCGACGAGCGTGCCGATCCTGGTGATGGCGACCGTACTGAACGCGGGCTCCGCGATCGTGGTGTACTTCGCGATCGTCGCGTGGACCGCCCCGCAGCTCCTGATCATCGTCGCCGGCATCATTCTCGGTCTCTTGGTCATCTTCGCCCCACTCCGCAAGATGCTGACGGCAAGGGCCCGCGCTCACACCGCAGCCATCGCCGAGCTCCAACTCGACTCGACCTCGTTCTCGTCGCTCAAGCGGGAGATCGAGCTGTACGCCGTGCAGGACGAGTCGTTCAGCCAGCTCCGGCGCTCGAACTACTCCTTGGCGTCGGCCTTCCGCCAGCAGATGTTCCTCCAGCGGCTCATCCCGCCGCTCTACCAGCTCGCGCTGATGGCGGGAGTGGTCGCCGCCGTGGCGTTCGCAAAGCTGGTCGGGCTGACGCTGGTCGGTGTCGGTACGGCTGCGGTCCTGTTGCTCCGCTCGCTGAGCTATGTACAGCAGCTCAACACGAACGTGCAGAACGCGATCGCCGCCCTGCCGTTGATGCAGGAGATCGACGAGTACGTGGCGGAGGCTCGGAGCTTCAAGCGGTCGTTCGGCGACGAGGAACTGACGACCGTTACCGAGATCGAGCTTCGCAACGTGTCGTTCGAGTACGAGACCTCGACGTCGGCGCTCGAGCACGTCGACCTCACCCTCCACGCCGGCGATCGCATCGGCATCATCGGTTCGTCAGGAGGCGGGAAGTCGACCCTGGCGAACCTGCTCGTCCGACTCACGGATTCAACGCTCGGCTCCATTCTGGTGAACGGTCGCCCTATCGCTGCCTACGATCCGCAGAGCTGGGCCAACGAGGTCGGCTACGTCGGCCAGGACCCTCTCCTCCTGCGGGGAACGATCGAGGAGAACGTCCGGCTCTTCCGTACGGCGTCCATCGACGACGTCGAGCGAAGCTTGGCCAACGCGAACATCCTCCGTGAGGTCCAGGCGCTGCCCGAGGGGCTCCAGACGGCCGTCGGTGAGGGCTCCAACTCACTTTCGGGTGGTCAGCGACAACGGCTCGGCATTGCGAGGGCGCTCCTTACCAAGCCGTCGCTGGTGGTGCTCGACGAGCCGAGCTCGGCGCTCGATGCCGAGTCGGAACAGCAGATCGGCGCCGCGCTCGACAATCTCGACCCGAGCACCATCCTCGTCGTCATCTCCCACCGCCCGCTCCTTCTCGAGGCGTGTACCAGGGTCGTACGCATCGACGACGGTCGAGTCGTCGAGGATCGCTCGAAGGCCCCTGCGGCACCTGTCCCCTGAGGCTGGCGGCAACCCCGCCGGTGCTGCTGCAGCGAGATTTTCTGGAGCACCCACCCCGGTAGGCATGGGTCGATCACCCTAGTCCTGGCCTGGTGAAAGGGTGATCCTCCCCACTGCTTGGCCACCCAGACCGCAACGAATGCATGACGGTTTCATGACGTAGTTGCGTGCATTGTCATATCCTGCCGGCTATCGTGCCGGCGGGGCACCAACTGGAGACGGGCGGCTAAGGAGCTCTACAGCTATGAACGTTGACTGCAGCGAGCCTGCGCCCACGGCGCGCAAGCTCAGCTATTTGTCACTCGTCCTCGTCGTCATTCTCTTCGCAACAGCTTGCCAAGAGGGTGAACTAGGCATCGAGCGCATCGAAGTCGAGGATGCAGCGAGCGCCGAGCCCGCAGCAGCGGCCGGCGGCGGCAACGGCCAAGAGGCCGTCTCGAGCGAGGACGCACAACAGACCGAGCAGAGCGCTGGCCAGGGCGAGCAGCCCCCAGCCCAAGCCGCTAGCACCGCCGAGGCCGGAGGCGAGGAGGCCACGACTGCCGCCGAAGCGTCATCAACCGAGCAGGCCGCGCCTCCCGCGCTCCCGGCGCAGTCGCCAGACGCGGCTGGCAGCGACGACACCTCGAGCTCCGACTCGGCCGCAGCGGTCGGGCAGGCGCCCGGGGTCTCGCAGCTTCCGGCTCCCGCCGAGGTCAGGCCTACGGACGGTGCGCGCGAGCGGCCCGATCGCAGGCGTCCGGGGCGCCGAGGTCGCGACCGGCGACCACCCGACGGCCGACCTCCGACCCCGGCACCCCCGGCGCCC
>JAOTYQ010000514.1 GCA_029861725.1 Acidimicrobiia bacterium
CTGCTCAGCGGCCGGGCCCAGCCCTACGGGACGGTGATGGTCGAGCACCAGGGCGAGGTCGTGCAGCCGCCAGTCGATCCGACGGTGACCGACGAGCAGCGCCAGGCGCTCGGCGTGCCGCCACTCCACGAGCTCGAGGATCAGGTACGGCGGGCCGGTCGCGTCATCGCCCAAGAGCGGGCTGCACAGGATGGCTACCTCCCACCGGGGCAGCGGTTCTGCCGGGTGTGGACCGACCCCAATCCGGCCGAGCTGCGAGCGAGGTGGGCGGCGGAGGGAGCCAAGGCCTGGGCCGATGGCGACGTGTTGACCTTCGTGACCGAATCGCCGGTGCCGGTGGCCGTCACCCCGGTGTTCCCGATCCCGTCGTGGGACGCCGGCGATGGCCTCCAGGTGTTGTCGATGCGGGTCGAGCGGCTCGAGGAGGCCGTCATCACCTACACGTTCAGACCGCTCGGGGGAAGCGAGCCGATGAGCTTCAGCCGAGGCTCGCACGACGGCCGCTTCCGAGGTCCCGCCTCTCCCCCGGAGGCCCCGTCCAACGACCCGCTCGTGGGGTCGACGTTCGAGCACGCCGTCGAGTCGGCCACCTTCGGCGAGCCTCGCACGGTGACTGTCTACCGGCCACCGGATCACACCGCGGGTGAGGCGATCCCGGTGGTCTACGCCACCGACGGCAACATGTTCGCCCCCTACGCCCGCCGGCTCGACGCGGCGATCGAGGCGGAGATGTGCCCCCGGGTGATCGTCGTAGCCGCCCACGCCGCCCCCGCCGACCAGATCCGGGGAAACCAGCGCGCTCTCGAGTACCTCATCGGCTTCGACGACCACCGGTTCGACGCCCATCAGCGGTTCTTCGTCGACGAGCTGACGCAGTGGGCCGAGGTGGAGCTTGGCGTGAGTGGCGACCGGTCGCTACGAGGGGTGTTCGGCTGCAGCGACGGTGGCGGCCACGCCCTGTCGACGGGGCGGCTCCATCCCGACAAGTTCGGTCATGTGTTCGCCTTCAGCACGGGGATGCCGCCGGAGCTGTCGATGGCGTGGGACTCTGCGACCCATCCGTTCGTGCACCTCTGCGCCGGGACCCTGGAGGGTGCCTTCCACCAGGCGACCGAGGCCTGGGCCGGCTACCTCCACCATCAGGGAGCCGCCCACCACTTCACCGAGCGGGTGGCCGGCCACGATCTCATCCAGTGGTGTGAGGAGCTCCCCAACGCCATCGCCAACGCCTGGGCCTGACCGCCGCCCCGACTGGCGCCAACCCGCTCCCGCCGCCTGCCCCGTCCCCGACCCTCCCCGAAACTTGTTGCGCCATCCACCGCAGAGGTGGACCAGCCAACAAATTTCGGGAGAGCGAGGGGGAACGGGAGAGCGAGGGGGAACGGGAGCGAGGGGTTCAGTCGGAGCTGGCGCTCTCGGACTCGCCGGTGCCGGTGCCGGCGGTGACCGCCGGGGGCGGGGGCGGCTCTTGCGGCGGCTGGCCGTTGCCGGGGCTGCCGGGCCCGGCTGCGGTGACCGCCGGCGGGCGCCGACGGCGGATCGAGCGCCACCCCCACCAGGCCAACAGCACGAACGGCACCAGCACGACAAGCGGGACCAGGAACCCGATGACGACGGTCACGGCGATCCAGAGCCCCTGCAGCAGGCTGAGCGCAGCGGAGAAGCCGTCACCGAAGCCCGGGTCGGAGTCCGGCTCGAAGGTCCTCAGGTCGAAGCTGACCTGGGTGCTGACCGATGGCCCGCTCGGGCCTGGATTGACGCCGTCGGTGGGAACGGCCACGACCCGGGTCCGGAGCCGGAGGCTCCGCTCGGGGTTGATCTCGTGGGCCACGAGGGCGGACTGGCCGGGGGCCAGCTCGTCGAGCGAGCCGAACACCTCGATCAGCTGGGTGTCGCCGTCGATCTCGAGCACGGTGTCGGTGATGACGATGTCGGTGAGGGTCTGGTCGCCGATGTTCACCACGTCGAAGCAGACGGTCACGTCGCTTCCAGCCTCGACCGTGAAGCCTTCCTGGCCGGGGCACGACTCGCCGGTGTCGTGCCCCTGGTAGGTGGAGATCCGAACATCGATGGCGTTCTCGACCCGGTCCTGGGTGAGCAGAAGCGTGATCGTGGCGAGATCGACCCGGTCCTCCAGTGTGCGGAGCTGGCCCCGCATGACCTCGAGCTCACTCTCCCGGTCGAGCAGCAGGCGCTCGATCTCGGCGTAGTCCTCCAGCGTGGCCGCCCCCTCGAGCGCAGCCCGAAGCCTCTCGACTCCCAGCTCCGCCACCTGAATGCGGCTCTCCAGATCGACGATGCGCTCGGTCACGTCGTCCGTCGACACCGACTGGTTCCGGAGCTCACCGACCGTTCCGAGCTGCTCCAGAGCCCGGTTGAAGTCCTCGGGCAGCACCTTGAACACCAGCTCCGAGCTGGGCTCGGCCCCGCCGACGGTGTTCTGGCCGAACACGAAGCCGCCAAGACCCTCGATGATCGATGTCGCCTCGGCGCTGGCGGCAGCCACGTCGTCGACGCCGACATGCACGTTGGCGGTGAAGATCAGCTTCCGACCGATGTCGGCTGCCGTCTGGGTCACCGTCGCCGCCCCGGTCCCGAGCTGACCGCCGTCGGCCTCTTCGACCGCGCCCTCGTCGGCGGTGCCCGCCTCGTCGCGCTCGACCGCCGCCGTGCCCGGGTCGGGCGCAACGTCGTCTTCGCCAGCAGCCGCTAGGTCTTGGCCGGTCGCCTCCGCCTCGGCGGCCGGGGCCTCGGTCTCGGCCTCGCTCTCCTCCGCCTGCTCCTCGTCGAAGGCAGCAACGGTGGTCTCGGCGAACTCGCCGCTGTCGTCGCCACTGACTGTGGCTGCGTCGTCGCCGCCACAGGCGGCTGCGATCACGACGATCACGGCGAGTAGGGTCACCACCCGGAGGCGGCGGAGCCACGACCTCGGCTCGCCATCGGCGCTGTACGCCGGCCGGCGTTTCATCGCACTCGGTGCGCTCATCGTGTCATCCCCTTCGGTCGCTGCTAGCGGCGGGGCACGGCCGGGCCGGCCGGCGCCTCGCTCGTGAGCTGAGACGCTCCAGTCCAGCGGTCTGGTTCCCGGGAGCGCTCGCCGTAACCGGATCGAAACGGCCCTGTCAGGTTCCTTGCCGGTAGAAGACGATCTCCTCACCCAGCCACATGGGCGAGCTCGGCAGGTCGATGAACTTCGCCTCGTCGTCGAGCAGCTCGCGAGCGGCCTGGCGGGCTTCGGGTGTGCCGGTCCCGCCCCGAAACGTCTCGACGTCGTCGACCCACACCTCGGCGATGCCGTCGAAGGGCTCCGGCGCGCCGCCGTTGCGTCGCTGCAACGCTGCGTGCAAGTCGGGCTCGTCGAGGGTGTGGACCTGCTGGTACTTGCGGATACCGAGCGCCACGGCCCGGTCGCGCACGAGCGGACCGTGTTCGTCCCGCCAGTAGCGCCGGAACTCCTCCGGCGTCAGGTCGGGGCGGCGCCGCAAACAGAACGTCAGCTTGATCATGCAACCTTCCTCTCGGTCGGGAGGGCTGGGGGGCCAGCAGCCGCCACAGCACCTCGTCGGCGTTGCCAGCGACCGCTTCTCGATCGTAGATCGCAGCGCCCGGCGGAGCCTCGCACCCCACGGGGACGGTCACAGCCGGTAGACCCGCTCTGCAGTGCCGAAGAACATCTCGTCCCGCTCGGCGTCGGAGTAATCGGCCACGATCTTCTTCAACCCGTTCCACAGGACCCGGTAGGAGACCGAGAACCGATCGACCGGGAAGTTGCTCTCCAGCATGCAGCGGTAGGGTCCGAAGCAGTCGATGGTGTGCCGGTACCAGCGGGCATGGGCGTCGACCAGCTCGTCGGAGCTGGCGGGGCGATCGCGTTCGTGCCAGCCGTACCCGTTGTCGGGCATGGCCAGCCCACCGATCTTGGCCACGACGTTCGGCTGGGCCGCAACGGCGGCGAGATCGTCGCGCCAAGCGTCGTAGACCTCGTCGAGCCGGCCAGCGAACCGACCGACTCCGAGGGGCGTGCCGAAATGGTCGAGGACCATCGTCGTGCCGGGCACGGCGGCGGCGAGCTCGGCGAAGTCGCGGTTCTGGTGGTGGTAGTGCCAGCTGTCATAGGTGAGGCCCCGCTCGCCGAGTCGGGCGACACCCAGCCGGAAGTCGGGGTCGCCGCTCAGCCCCTCGGGAGCACGCCCGGGAATCCGCAGCGACCCCGGGTCGTCGTCTCGGGCGATCGAGTGGCGAACCCCCTTGAACAGCTCGCCTCCGGCCTCGACGTGGGCGTCGAGGATGCCATCGAGCTCGGGATGGGTGAGGTCGGCGTGAGCCACGATCCCTTTGATCTCGGCCTGGCCGTCGCGCTGGGCGCTGGCCAAGGCGGCAGCCGCCACGAACTCGGTCTCACCGACCGGGCGCAGGTGGTCCGGGCCGTCGGGACGGTAGCCGGCGCCGCATTCGGCGAACACTGTAGCGGTCACCCGATGGCCGTCGCTGGTGTCCGCATGGAGCTCGTCGAG
>JAOTYQ010000515.1 GCA_029861725.1 Acidimicrobiia bacterium
ATCGTCGGCGTCGAGAACCTGGTCCTGACCATCGACGGCATCCCGGCATAGGCGTAGAGGATGGCGCCGACGATGCCAGAGACGATCGTCACCCACGACATCGACACGCCGTCGTAGAGCGCGAACGTCCCGACGACGAACGCCAGTAGCCCCGCTGCGGTGTAGAAGCGGGGCACGTTCGTCTGCACATCGACCGCCATCAGCAGCATCGCCAAGATGAGGAGAGCGATCCCCCACCATCGGGTAGGCAAGACGGCGAGGCCGTAGCAGCCGAGCGCCAGCAAGCCGGCGCCGATGACGCCGGCGATACCGATCCCGGCGGTGTACAGCTCGAACAGCAGGAGGCCGAGCCCGATCGCGAACAGGAGGTAGGCGACCTCGGGACTGGCAACGGTGTGGAACAGCTGCGACGTGAGCGGCAATCCCGACAGCTCGTTGCGGGTGACCGACACGGTACGCAGGCCGCTCGGTGCGCCCCCGTCGGTGGCCGCGGCCGGGTCCCGGTCGGCGTCGGTTCCGTCGCCGGAGGAACCGGCTGGGACGAAGCTCAGGTCCCGGCACTGGAACACCTCGTAGCCGGGTACCAACGTGAGGAAGGTGCCGATCGTGCTGACGTCGCTCAGCGGACCGGCCGAAATGCCGAGCTGCACCGCCTCGTCGGCCCCGATCCTCGTAGTCTCGAGCCGTTCGGTGGCATCGCCGAAGGCCGGGGCGAAGGTGTCGGGGAGCCGGGCCGGGCCGGTGTCGCCGATCGTCGAGCCGGCCGCTACCCCGACGAGATCGGCCACCCCGAGGAGCTCGGCGGCCCCGCCGGTTGCCGTGGCCCCGCTCTGGCCGACCCACATCACGATCGGCAGGTCGGCCTCGGCCAACCGGCTCGCCAGCTGGATGTACTCCTTGTCGTCGATCACGCTGCCGTTGCTGTTGAGCCAGATGACGAGCGCCAGCGCGTCGTCGTTCTCGGCCCGCTCCAGCTGATCGAGGACGTACGACACCGTCACCGGGTCGATCAGCCCGGCGACCTTGGCCACGTGCACGACCGAATCGGCCGCCTCGATCGACTCGAGATCGTCGGGGCACGGCCCGATCTCCGGATCCTGTGCTCCCGCCGGTGAAGCGGCAGCACCGATCACGGCGCCGACGACGGTGCCGATCGTCGTCAGCGCGGCCACAGCGGCGAGCGCCAGGCGGGCTACCCTCCGGGGGAGTGACAGCTGTTGACTTCTTCGCTTCATCGCGCGTCCTCATCGTCGCCGGGAAGGGCGGAGTTGGGAAGACAACGGTAGGGGCAACCGTCGGGCTCGCGGCGGCTCGGACGGGTTCCGACGTGCTCCTCGTCGAGCTCGAGGGACACAGCAACCTGGGGTCGCCGTTCGGCCACGATCGGCTGCCCTACGAGGCGGTCACGCTCCTCACCACCAAAGCGGGCGGCGTGCTCCGAGGCCGCCAGATCACGCCCGACCTGGCCCTCCAGGAGTATCTCGATGCGAGCGGCCTCGGCCGGGTCAGCAGCCGGTTGGTCCGCAGCGGCGCGGTCGAGGTCGTCGCGACCGCCGCTCCCGGCATTCGCGATCTGCTGGCCCTGGGAAAGATCCGCCAGCTCGAGCAGCGACGGGAGGCCGACCTCATCGTCGTCGACGCCCCGGCCGCCGGTCACGCCGTCACGTTCCTCCGGGCGCCGACCGGACTGGCGACGGCGGCCTCGTCCGGCCCGGTCCGCTACCAGGCCGAACAGGTGCTCGAGCTCTTCGGCGACGCATCCCGCTGCCAGGTCGTCCTGGTCACGCTGCCGGAGGAGGCCCCGGTCACCGAGGTGATCGAGACCGCGTTCAGCCTCGAAGACCTGGTCGGACTCCACCTCGGCCCGGTGGTCGTCAACAGCTGCTGGCCGGCGATCGACGGGCTGGACGCCGCCCTCGCTCGCCGCGACGCCACGTGCCCGGCCGAGCGGGCGGCCCGGTACCGCCTCGATCGCATCGCCGCCCAGACCGACGAGCTGGCAAGGCTGCGGGCGGAGCTGCCCCTCCCCCAGCTCGAACTGCCGTTCCTGTTCACCACGGCGGTCGATCGGGCCGGGGTCGACCAACTGGCCGACGTCCTCGTCGAGCAGCTGGATCGCGGTCTCGGGTGATCAGCTGGCAACGACCGGTCCAGATCTGCCTCGGCCCCGGTGGGGTCGGCAAGACCACGATCTCGGCTGCCAGCGGAATCGCTGGAGCGCTGGCCGGCGAGCGGGTCGTGGTCCTGACGATCGATCCCGCCCGCCGGCTGGCCGACGTGCTCGGCCTGGTCCGACCCTCGGCCAGGGCTCTCGGCGGCGGTGACGCGCTTGGGAACGAACCGAGGCTCGTCCCCGGTCCGTGGCCGGGCGAGTTGTGGGCGGCGATGCTCGACCCGGCCGAGACGTTGACCGGCCTCATCCGCCGGTACGGCGGCGAGCAGCAGGCCGAGCGGGTCCTGGCCAACCCGTTGTTCGCGCCGATCTCGGCGTCGCTGTCGGGAATCGGCGAGTACATGGCGGCCGAGCGACTCCGAGAGCTGCACCTCGATCCCCGCTTCGACCGGGTCGTGATCGACACGCCGCCGTCACGTCACGCCGTCGATTTCCTCGACAGCCCGCAGCGGCTCACCAACTTCGTCGACAACCGGTTCTATCGACTGGTCCTCGCGCCCCGCAGGGCCCTCGTCCGGTCGGTCAGCGTCGCGGCCAAGCTCGTCGTGCGCACGACCGCCCGCCTCGTCGGAGCCGAGCTCGTCGACGACGTCATCGCGCTGTTCGCCGACCTCAGCGGCCTCGACCAAGGATTCCGGCAGCGAGCTGTCGAGACGTCGGCACTGCTCGACGGACCCGATTGTGCCTACCTGCTGGTGACGACTGCCCGCCACGAGCCGCTCCGGGAGGCCCGCTGGATCCGGAACAACCTGACCCGTCGGCACAAGTCGATCGATACGGTGATCGTCAACAGGCTGTCGCCAGCGGCTGGGCTGGAGAACCTGATCATCACCGGCGGCCGCAAAGCCGACCGGGCTGCGCTGCAGGCCAACGTCGACCAGCTCCTGAGCCTGCGGAGACAGGAGGACGAGCTCGTGGCCGACGTGACCCGGTCGTCGTCTGCGCTGGGGATCGAGGACCGAGGGGCGCCGATTCGATCGATCGAGGATCTGGCGGAGGTAGCCGCCCAGCTCCGCCCGTTACCCGCTGCTGCGGGCGACCGGTCGCGCCGTTAGCTCTCCGACTTCTCCCCCGCCTCTTCGGCGAGGGCGTCCTCGGCGTCCTCGATCGATTCCGTGACCGGAACGATGCGATCGAAGCCGGTGGTGTGAAGGAGCCTGGTCAAGGCCGGCCGAGAGCAGGCGACCGCGACTGCGCCGTCGGCTTCCCGGGCCCGGCGAATCCCACCGATGAGCGCGCCCAAGCCGGCCGAGTCCATGAACGGGACCTCGGACAGATCGATCAGCAGGTGGCTCTTCCCGGCCAGGCGGGACAGCGCCTCTCGGAACGTGCCGACCGTATACGCGTCGAGCTCGCCAGAGGGACGGCACAACGTGTATGTGTCGGTCTCTTCGATGTGTATATCGAGCACAGCCCAATCCTTCTGTCGAGGGAAGCCCGCAGGGCTCCGGGAGCTCACGGCACCCGTTCGGCCTGGCCGGCCCTCCAGCCAACTCGACCACGGGCCACGATATCGATGGCCGAATGGTAGCGGTCAAACGAGGGCTTGCTCGGAGTGGTACCAGATAGCATCTCGGCGTGACCACAGTCCTCCTCGCGACCGACTACGACGGCCTGTTCGACGACGTCGACGGAGCCCTGGCCAGCGCCGACACCGATGTCCTGCGAGTGAAGGCCGGGGCCGACGTGTTGCCGGTGTGCCAGGAGAAAAGTCCCGATCTCGTCATCTTGGATCTGCAGATCGGGAACATGGGCGGGATCGCCACCTGCATCGCACTGAAGCAGGAGCAGGGCGCCGGCCGGCTCCCCGAGTTCGCCGTGGCCCTGCTGCTCGATCGGGCCGTCGATGTGTTCCTCGCCCAGGAGGCGTCGGCCGATGGCTGGTTGATCAAGCCGATCGATTCCCTCCGCCTGCGGCGGATGGCCAACGCCCTGCTCGCCGGCGAGACGGCCTTCGAGCACCCTTCGGCGACGCCCTGATCGTCGCCGAGCGCCCAAACCGGGCCATCCCCTGCTCCCTGATACTCCCGACTCCGCCGACGAAAAGCACGGTAGGCTGCCGTCGGAAACAAACGGGTTGTGGCGCAGGTTGGTAGCGCGCCTCGTTCGGGACGAGGAGGTCGGGAGTTCAAATCTCCCCAACCCGACGCCGTTCGCTACGCTCACTAACGGAGTTTCGGCTGACGCCGAAACATCCCAGGGCGTAGCATTCGACGGGTTCAAAGGTCGTCCGGCTCCCCCGACGTATGAACGCCGGAGGCGTTCAACCGGAGTTTCGGCCAACGCCGAAACGGGCGGACTACCCTTGGCTCCTGCGACGGCAAACGGGGC
>JAOTYQ010000516.1 GCA_029861725.1 Acidimicrobiia bacterium
GGAGTGGGTGGGCTCGAAACGGGTGATCGTGGCGTTGTAGAATTCGTCCCGCAACTCGTCGATCGCTGCGGTGTGTCGCCGTCGTCGGTCGATGGATGAGGCCGGCTCGGGGAGCTCGAGCTCGGGGAAGAGGCGGGTGGCGATGTCGAGGCCGATCCGCCAGCCGGGCGAGATCTGACGGGCGTGCTCCCGGACGCCGTGCCCTTCGACCTGATCGTCGCCACCGGCGTCGGTCTCCTCGTCGGGCCCGCCCTGGAAGAAGACCCGTCCCGAAGCGAGCGCCGCGTCGGTGAGCCCGACCATTTGGGCGTCGAGCAACTGCCGGGGCGGCGCGAACACCACGTGATCGACCTGCAGGTCGGGGGTCCGACGATCGGTGAAGAACGCCATCGGGAACCCGCCGATGAGGCCGATCGAGTCGGGGACCGACCGGTACAGCAGCGTCGCCTTCCGCTCCCGCTCGAGCCGGCGCAGCATGTTCTCGGCGGCGGGCGACAGCAGCGTCGGATCCATCCCGCCCGCCGCAAGCACCACCCGGCCACCGCGCCGGGCCAGCTCGGTCGTGACCTCCACGGCGTGATCGGTGGTGCCGACGACGAGGATGTCGCACTCGTCGACATCGTCAGGCAGCTCACCGACCCGCACCCGATCGCTCTCCTGAACCGGCATCGGTGGTGCCCATCCGGTCACCGACGGTCGTGCGGCGATCATCACCGCCCTGGTGGTGTACGACTGCTTGGCCGTGGTCACGACGAGCCCCTCGCCAGCGACGTCGATCGACCTGACCGGCTCGCCGTAGCCCACGTCGAGCTGTTCCTCGCCGACGAGCGTCTCGAGCGCCAGACTCGACGCCGCCTCGACGATGCGGACCAGTCCGAGACCGGACCGCTGCGACGAGATCGCAACCGAGACCGCGCCGGCGGTGCCGCCCACGATCACGAGGTTGTAGGCCGTGGACGGATGCGTCGATACCCCGCTCATGAGTGTGGATCGTAGGCGAGGCTCGCCCGATCGCGTCTCGCCGTCCGATCACCCCCGGCCCGGGGCTCAACGGCCGCCGTCGAGCTGAGCCGGGTGGTCGACCGACACTAAGGTCGACCCCGTGCTCATCAACGCTGATCGCCTGCAGGACTTCATCACCGAGATCTTCACCGCAACGGCCTGCTCGGAGGCCGAGGCCGCCCGCATCGCCGCCAACCTCGTCGAGGCGAACCTCACCGGCCACGACAGCCACGGTGTCATCCGAACCGAGCGCTACGTCGGCTGGCTTGAGGCCGGCGTGCAGCTCCCCGACCAGCAGCTCACCGTGGTCACCGAATCGCCGTCGCTAGCTGTGGTCGACGGCAACTACGGGATGGGCCAGACGGTCGGACCGCTGGCGGCGGAGAAGGGCATCGAGATGGCGAAGGCCAACGGCGTCGCCGTCGTCGCCCTCCGCAACGCCGGCCACCTCGGACGGATCGGGGCCTACGCCGAGCTGGCGGCCGATGCCGGGGTGGCGTCGATCCACCTCGTGAACGTCGTCGCCGGTCTGCTCGTGGCCCCGTTCGGCGGAAGGGAGCGGCGGATGGGCACAAACCCGGTCTGCATCGGAACCCCGATCGAAGGGGCCGACCACGTAATCCTCGATTTTGCCACGTCTGTGGTGGCCGAGGGCAAGGCCTACGTCGCCCTGAAGGGCGGCAAGCCGGTCCCGTTCGGCTCGCTCATCTCGGGCGACGGGAAGCTGACCGACGATCCGTCGGTGCTGTACGGCGAGCCGACCGACGACGGGGTCCGCACGGCGGCCGGTGGTCCCGGCGCTCTCCGGGCGATGGGGGATCACAAGGGCTCCGGGCTGGCTCTCATGTGCGAGCTGATCGGCGGTGCCCTCACCGGCGCCGGGACCGCCGGGCCAGGCCGGCAGCGGTTCTGCAACGGGATGCTGTCGGTGTACCTCGCGATCGACGCCGTCGACACCGATCACGTCTACGCCTCGCTCGCCCGCGAGTACATCGACTACGTCGTGAGCACCGAGCCGGCGGATGGGGTCGACGAGGTCCTCACCCCCGGCGAGCCGGAGCGGCGGCGCCGGGCCGACCGGCTCGCCAACGGCATCGAGATCCCCGACGACGCCTGGGCTTCCATCGTGGACGGCGCTCGCCAGGCGGGACTCGCCGTCGAGCGGATCGCCGCCTACGACCGAGCTTGAGCTCCGGTTCGTTCGCCACCGCCGCGCCGGCCTTAGGCTGAACGGCGATGAGCATGGCGATGCACATGATGTGGCCCCGCGACAAGAGCTCGGTCGAGGGAGCCCGCATCGATCGTGAATCGGCTCTGAGGATCTGGCGCTTCGCCGCTCCCTACCGGTCGCTGGTTGCCGGGTTCCTGTTCACCGTGATCCTCGGATCGGTCCTCGGCCTGGTCCCGCCGCTGCTGTTCGGGCGCATCATCGACCAGGCCATTCCCAACCAGGACCGAAGGCTGCTCGGCATCTTCGCCGCGGCCATCGTCGGCGCGTCGCTGCTGGCGGGCGTCGTCGGCTTGTTCGAGCGCTACTGGTCGTCGCGCATCGGGGAGGGCGTGATCTACGACCTGCGGGTCGCTCTGTTCGACCACGTCCAGAAACTGCCGCTGGCGTTCTTCACCCGCACCCAGACCGGGGCGCTGACGAACCGGCTCAACAACGACGTGATCGGCGCGCAGCGAGCCCTGACCGCAACGCTGGGCACCGTCGTCTCGAACGTCATCACCCTCGTCACCACCCTCATCGCCATGTTCGTGCTCGAATGGCGCCTGACCCTCCTGGCGCTGATCCTGACGCCGTTCTTCGTGTTGCCCTACCGCCGGATCGGCCAGATCCAGCAGTCGATCACTCGTGAGTCCATGGACCTCAACGCCAAGATGAACACCACGATGACCGAGCGGTTCAACGTGTCGGGTGCGCTCCTGGTCAAGTTGTTCGGGCGGGGTGGTGACGAGCTCGAACTGTTCGCCAGCCGAGCGTCGCGGGTCCGCGACATCGGCGTCCGGTCGGCCATCTTCACCCGCGGCTTCATGACGATGCTGGCCCTGCTCGGCTCGATCGGCACCGCCCTCGTCTACGGCCTCGGCGGGCTGTTCGCCATCGACGGCTCCTTCAGCGTCGGTGAGCTGGCGGCGATGGGGCTGCTGGTTGGCCGGATCTACATGCCCCTCACCGGACTAACCAACGCCCGCATCGACGTGCTCACCGCCCTGGTGTCGTTCGACCGGGTCTTCGAGGTGCTCGACGCCCCCAGCCCCCTGGTCGACGCCCCCGACGCGGTCACCGTCGCCAACCCCGAGGGCCGGATCGAGTTCGTCGACGTCAGCTTCCGCTACCCCCGGTCCGACGAGATGATCGTGCCCGGTCTCGAGACCCCGACCTCCACCGAGTCCGAGGTCGGTCAGGCACCGGTGCTGCGCGATCTCTCGTTCACCATCGAGCCCGGTCAGCTCGTGGCCATCGTCGGCCCTTCCGGCGCCGGCAAGACCACGATCACCTCCCTCGTGCCTCGGCTCTACGACGTGACCGAGGGATCGGTCCGCTTCGACGGTCGCGACGTCCGGGAGCTCACCCAGGAGTCGCTTCGGGCAGCGATCGGGGTCGTCGTCCAGGACCCCCATCTCTTCCACGAGTCGATCGGCGACAACCTGCGCTACGCCAAGCCCGACGCTACCGCCGCCGAGCTGATCAAGGCCTCCAAGGCGGCCCAGATCCACGACCTGATCGATGGGCTCCCGTCGGGGTTCGACACGGTCGTCGGGGAGCGGGGCTACCGGATGTCGGGCGGTGAGAAGCAGCGGCTCTCGATCGCCCGGATGCTGCTGAAGGACCCGGCGGTCGTGATCCTCGACGAGGCCACCAGCCACCTCGACTCGGAGAACGAGGCACTCGTGCAGGACGCGCTGGCCGAGGCACTCGCAGGCCGCACCGCCGTCGTCATCGCTCACCGGCTGTCGACGATCACCCAGGCCGATCAGATCCTCGTCGTCGAGGAGGGACGCCTCGTCGAGCACGGTACCCACCACGAGCTGCTCACCGCCGGCGGCCTGTACGCCGACCTGTACCACCTCCTCGTCCGAGGCGAGCCAGTCGGCTGAGTCGGAGCTGCGGGGCAGCTCTTCGAGGAGTCTGCGAGCAACCAAGTCGGTGCAGGATCTGACCGGAATCGAGCGGCAAACCTTCCGTCGCTAGTCTGGCCCGATGCCCGGATCGGTAGTCGACGAGACAGCGGTGGAGCAGCGGCGGCTGCTCGCGGCCAGGGAGATCTCGGCCCGGGAGCTCCTCGACGCCCACCTCGAACGGATCGCGGCCGTGAACGGGACCGTCAATGCCGTCGTCGGTATCGACGCCGACGTGGCTCGGAGCCGGGCCGCTGCGGTCGACGAGGCGGTCGCCGCCGGGGCGGAGGTCGGCCCGCTCGCCGGTCTGGTGACCGCTCACAAGGATCTCACCGACACCGCCGATTTCGTCACGACCTACGGCT
>JAOTYQ010000517.1 GCA_029861725.1 Acidimicrobiia bacterium
CCGAGCCCGCCCACTCAATCGGTGGCGAGTAGCGCCAACCGATCCAGGCTCAGCCCTGCGATCGTGAGGCGTTCCTTCCGATCCTGCAGCAGCGACTGGGTCCAGTCGACCGCGCCACCGTCGGCGACTTCGATCGTCTCTGACCCGGTGTCGATCGAGAGCTTGAAGCACACGTTCGGGTAGTAGCCCCGGCCGGCCGTGCGGTCGGAGGCCGATTCGCAGTCGACCTGTGGTCCCGCAACGGCGCTCGACACCTCCTCGACGACTCCGGAGAACCGCCCATCGAAGTCGCTGAGTCGGATCTCGATCCGTGACTCGTCTGCTGACCCCATCGCATTCAGGGCGACGTGAGCTAGAGCACGGAGTTGTGCGGTGAGTGCCTCGGTCTCGAACCGGCGGCTGCCGACGTCACGCCCGGCGATGGTGAGACCGAGCAGTGAGAAGTGGGCGAACGACCGCGGGCCGTCGAACCGTTGGGCTCGTGTAATCCGTTGCACGGCGGCCAGTCCGACCGCTGCCGCCGATCTCGGATCGTTGTCGAGCAGGCGCCGCCGTCGCACGGCAGCCTCCAGGGCCAGCGAGTTCGTCGGGTCGGCGGCGACCTCGGTGAGCCGCAGCGTCGTGACCACGTTGTTCTGGTGCACGCCGCCGAGGACCGAATGGGTGCCGAAGGGAGCAACGGGGGACAGGACGACGGGCTCGAACTCGTCGGCCACCGTCTCCAGCGCTGCCAGCTCTAGCCGGGCCAGCGTCAGCGGATCGACCGCCGCCGGGGCGACGAACCGGTCGCGGCGGTATTGCCGCACCACATCGGCCGGTGTCAGCCTTGCCGCTCGGCGCCGAGCGACCTCGAGCAGCACGGTGGTCAGGTCGGAGCCGATGAGCTCGTCGGCCAGGACGTCCAGCGCATCGGCCGTCCGCCCGTCGCCCACGATCCGGGCCAGACCGGGGTGCTGGCTCGTCTCCTCCATCGATCCGACAGTAGAGCAGCCGGGCCGGGATCGGCCGCCCAATAACCAGCCTGCCTGTACCTCACCTGGGATGACGTGCCCCAGCTGGCGATCGCCGTCTGAACCACCAGACGACCACCACGCCGATGACGCCCAAGACCGAGAGGACGGAAGCGAGCACGACCTGGGACCAGGTCCAGCGCTCGTCGTGATCGGCTCGGTGCTCGGGCCGCACGTCGAAGTCGCGCCACGGTCCGGTCCGCCCGAGCACGAAGACCGACACCCTCGCCGCATGCAGCAGCGTGGCCGCCACCCCGGCCCGCAGCGGGAGACGAGCGTGGCCGGCGCAGCGAGTCAGCCACCATCGGGCCGATCCAGCCATCGTGACGCAGTCCAGGGCCATCTCGATGAAGGTCAGCGCCACGACCCAGGGCTTCAGCACCACCCTGCCGCTCCCGGCGAGGAGCGCCACCGTCCGGTACAGGAGGATGCCGGCGCCGCCGAAGAGCAGCGCAGCGGGCCGACGCCCGGCGAGCATCGCAGGGCCGGCTCAGCCGTCGGCGGCGAGCAGCTCGCCGAGGTGGCGGTCGATCTGTGGCATGTAATCGGGACTCACCGCGAAGAGGCCGAGGTGGCCGAGGACGTCTTCGACGACTCGGAGCTCGCTGCCGGCGATCAGGGCCTGCTCGGCCGCGCAGTCGCGCACCGGGAAGAACATGTCCTCGTCGATCGGCATGACGAACGTCTTGGCCGTGATCCGGCCCAGGGCTGCAGCGAGGTCGCCGTCGGTGTGGCGGGCGACGTCGCCCCGCTGCCACTTCCACGCCATGGTCAGCAGGTCATTGGGGTCCATCGCGGTGAAGTACGGCTGCAGGAACCCTTCCAGGAACGCCTCCATCGAGTCGAAGTCGAGCGCTCGCCAGACCTCCTGCTTCCAGAACTCGGTGGAGAAGCCCATCACGCCCCACATGCGGGCGTGCCGTTCGAGGCCGGCGACGACGTCGTCGCTCGATTTGTACTCACCGTCGCTCCAGCCGGGATCGCAGGTGATCGTCTCCATCAGGGTCCGGGTGAACAGGAAGTCGTGGGGCGTGTTGTGGGCAGTCCCGGCGATCGGCGCGGCCCGGGCCACCTGGTCGGGGAAGCGGACCGCCCATTCGTAGGTCTGCTGGGCGCCCATCGAGCCACCGACGACGAGCGCCAGGCGTTCCACCCCGAAGTGCTCGCGCATGAGCCGTTCCTGGGCGACGACGTCATCGCCGATCCGCACGTCGGGGAACTTCGACATCGATATGGCGTCCGGTGCGTTGTGGGGTGAGGTCGACAACCCGTTGCCGATCTGGTTGATCGACACGATGAACCACTCGTCAGGGTTCAAGGCGTGGTCGGATCCGATGTAGGCGTCGCGCCAGATCTGGTGGGTGCCGGAGTACCAGGTCGGCACGACGATGGCGTTGTCCTTCGCGTCGTTCAACGTGCCGAACGTCGCGATCGCCAACTGGCAATCGTCGATCACCCCACCCTCTTCGAGCTCCAGGCGGCCGATGCCGACGAGCTCGAAGTCCCCGTGGAACTCGTGGGTGTAGTAGGCGTTCTCGATGCTCATCGCATGGTCCCCTCGTTCGTGCCCGCCCTCCGATTGGAACCTACTCCTACTGCGAAGGAGGCGGCAATGGCCGACGGGCGGCACTGGAGCCCTAGGACCCTGGCCGGAGACCCGTCTCGAGCCGATGCTGGCGCCATGTACCTGAACTTCATGGGCAAGGGAGACCACGTCCTCCCGGCGGGCTGGGGCAACGAAACGGTCATCTCCGTGCTCGGCTCCGCTCGGATCGACGCAACGGCTCCATCCGAGCCGGGCGCCAAGCTCACCGTCGTCACGGCCATGTGCGGGGCAACGGTCGTCGTGCCGCCGGGTGCTCGAGTCGAGCTGAGCGGCGGCGACATCCTGGGCAGCCACGCCGTGGACATTGACCCCGACGTAGACGGTCCCGCGATGAGGATCGAAGCCATCCCGGTCCTCGGCAGCATCAAGATCGAGTCTGCCTGACGGCGCTCTCGACGAGGGACTACGGCCAAGGAGACTCCCCCTTGGCCGGCCGCGCCAGGAAGCGACACCGTATGACCGGAGCCAACGACAACACCGCCGCCGTAGCGGCCCGCCGAGACGACCTGGTCGAGCTCACCTCGGCCTTCGTCGCCATCCCGTCGGAGAACCCACCCGATGTCGACCTCAGAGCAGCCCAACGTTGGCTCTCGGCCCAGCTCGATCACTTCGAGATCGACCACGACATCATCGACTCCAGCTCCGACGGCGGTGACCACCGAGTGGTCGTCGGCACGGTCGGCTCCGACGGGCCGCTGTTGTATCTCCACGGCCACTACGACGTGGTGCCGGCGTTCGATCCGGCCCAGTTCGCTCCCACCGTGGCCGACGGAGCGATCGTCGGGCGGGGTGCCGCCGACATGAAGAGCGGGCTGGTGGCGATGCTGCTCGCCGCCGTGATCCATCGCGACGCCGGCCGGTCCGGCCGGATCAAGCTGGTTTTCGTTCCCGACGAGGAGACCGGGGGCGCTCACGGGTCGGAGCGGCTCCAGGAGCTGGGGGTGATCACCGATGACGGAGCGGTCGGGGCGATCGTGGCCGAACCGAGCTTCCCCGACATCTGGTGTGCCGCCCGCGGCGCGCTCACGATCGAGGTCACCGTCGCCGGGCGGGCTGCTCACGTCGGCCATCACTACACCGGCGTCAACGCGTTCACCGCTGCCCACGAGGTCGTCCAGGAGCTGATCGACTATCAGACCCGGGTCGTCGAGCACCGCACCGAGCTGCGGATCGAGCCCGAAGCGGCGCGGCACTCGATCATGCTCATCGGTGGCACCGCAGCGGGAGGCACGAACTTCAACATCGTGCCCGACGTGTTCCGCTTCACCATCGATCGCCGCCCGAACCCCGACGAGGACTACGACCGGGCCCGGGCCGAGTTGCTGGCGGTGCTCGACGATCTGGCCGAGCGCTTCGACCTCGGCTATCGCATCCTCCAAGACGTCGATCCGGCCCACACTCCACCCGGCGACCAGCTCGTGACCGTGCTGCACGGGGCAATCGCCGAGGTTGCGGGTCGACACGCCTCGCTGACGATGTGCCCAGGCTGCCTCGAAACCCGTGTCTACAACCGAGCCGGTATCCCGGCGGTCGCCTACGGTCCCGGTCCGTCGGCGGTGATGCACGGGCCCGACGAGCACGTCCCGATCGCCAACCTCCTCGAAGCGTGCGAGGTCTACGTGACGGTGCTCGAACGCCTCCTCGCCCGTCCGGACCACTGACAACCGCCCCCGGGCCCCTCCCGAAATTTGTTGCCGGAGCCCCCTGAGCGGGGGATGGGGCCACGAATTTCGGCGGGGCTCGGCGGTTCGGCGGGGCCCAAGCCCCGCGCCGTCAGTTGGCTCGATACCAGTCCAGGGTCGCAGCGAGGGCGTCGCGGTGCGGGGTCGGGGTGGCGCCGAAGGCCTGCTCGAACTTCCGATGGGAGACGACG
>JAOTYQ010000060.1 GCA_029861725.1 Acidimicrobiia bacterium
CATCGATGTGCCACGGGGCGGGCTCGCCTGGTGGTTGGCCGCGTGCCGCGAGACCTTGGAGGAGGCCGGCCTGCTCCTCACCCCGACGATCGACCCCGGGCTCGACCTCGCCGACCTCCGGGACCGGGTCCGGGCCGACGAGCTCGCCTTCATCGACCTCCTCCTGGAGCACGGCATCTCCCTCGACGTGACCGCCATCGAGGAGGTGGCTCGCTTCATCACCCCGCTCGGGCCGCCCCGACGCTTCGACGCACGGTTCTTCGTCGCCAAGGCCCCCCACGATCAGGACCCCCACTTCGACGACGGCGAGATCGTCAACCTGTCGTGGATGGAGCCCCGGACGGCGCTGGAGCGGTGGCGACTCGGGGAGATGACGATGATGACGCCGACGGTCAGGATGCTCGAGTGCCTCGCTCGGTTCTCCTCCGTCGACGACGTGCTCGGTGTGGCCCGGCGCCGCCTCCCCTACCAGCGAGTCCGGGTGGCGGATCCCGACGGCGAGTATCGCGTGCTGCTCCCGGGCGAGCACGGCTACGAGACCGCAGAGCTGGAGGTCGAGTCGGGCTGGATCCGGCTCTGGGACCCAGCCGGAGTCGCCTGAGTTTGGATGTCCGGCACCGGGAAGCCGTAGAGGGCCATGGCGCTCTAGGTTCGAGTCCATGGATGATCTTGACCAGGCCCGCTGGAGCGCCGTCGAGCGACGAGACCAGGCAGCGATCGGCGTGTTCTTCTATGCCGTCACCACGACCAGGATCTACTGCCTGCCCACCTGCCCGTCACGGCGGCCCCGCCGGGAGAACATCGCGTACTTCCCGACCGCCGCCGACGCAGTGGCCGCCGGCTACCGGGCGTGCCGCCGCTGTCGGCCCGATGCCACCACGGTGACCGACCCCGCAGTGGCGTCGGTCGTTGCCGTCTGCCGCTGTATCGAGAACCCCGACGACGACCCCGACCTCGCTGAGTTGGCCGACCGGGTCGGCTGGTCGCAACGTCACCTCCGCCGGGTGTTCGCCGAGACGATCGGCGTCACGATCGCCGCCTACCGCCGGGCACAACGCAGTGAGCGAGTCCGTAATGCCTTGCGGCGCGGCGTACCGGTCACCGAGGCCGTCTTCGCCGCCGGGTACGGGTCGATGAGGGCGTTCTATGACCATGGCGCCACCCAGCTCGGCTCCAACCCCGACGCATTCCGCCGTGGCTCACCCGGGACCGACATTGCCTTCACGTCGATCTCGGTGCCACTCGGCGAGGTCGTCGTGGCCGCCACGGCCCGCGGGGTATGTGCCGTGCGCATCGGTGACGACGCCGACACCCTGATCGAGGAGATCCGCGCCGAGTTCCCCGAGGCCAGGGTCGGCCGCGACGACGATGGGCTGTTCGAGGTGGCCACGCTCATCGGCCAGCTGACCGAAGGCCGACCATCGAAACGGGCTGATCAGATCCCTCTCGACCTCCGGGGCACCGCCTTCCAGGTCACCGTGTGGGAAGCACTGCGCAACCTCGAGCCGGGAACGGTCGCCAGCTACGCCGACATCGCCAACCGGATCGGCCGGCCCGGCGCCTACCGCGCGGTGGCCAACGCCTGTGGGGCCAACCCGGCCGCCGTGCTCGTGCCCTGCCATCGCGTCGTCCGCAGCGACGGCTCCCCCGGCGGCTACCGCTGGGGCCCGGACCGCAAGCGGACGATCCTGGCGGCCGAGGCGGCCGACCCCAGCGAGGACCTGAGCGCACGATCCCGTTCCCGGTAGAATCCGCCGGTGGCGGACCAGAACCAGCGAGAGGCCCACGAGGAGGACGAGGAGCGGACGCGGATCCCCGTGCTGTTCATCGCTGGCGCCCAACGGAGTGGCAGCACGCTGCTGGACCGGGTCCTCGGGCAGGCCGGGGGGACCTTCTCGGCCGGTGAGATCCGCTACATCTGGGAGAACAGCTTCGTCGGCAACCACCGGTGCGGCTGCGGCGCACCGTTCTCCGACTGCTCGTTCTGGTCCGACGTGACCCTGGCCACCTTCGAGCGATACGGTCGCAAGCCCAGCGCCAAGCAGATCGTCGAGCTGCAGCACGCGATCGACCGGATGCGCTACATCCCGGCGCTGTCACTCGACCTGATGGGTCGCGGTTACCGCCGCCGCCTGACCGAGTACCGAGACCTGCTCGAATGTCTCTACGCCTCGATTCGTGAGATCTCGGGCTGCGACGTCGTGATCGACTCGACCAAGGATCCGTCCCACGGCTACCTCCTGGCCACCTCGTTGCGCATCGACCTCCACGTCGTCCACCTCGTCCGCGACAGCAGGGCGGTTGCCTTCTCCTGGATGCGCAAGAGGGTCGACCCGGCCCGTCCCGAGCCGGGGACCCTGATGCCGATCGAGTCGCCCATCCGATCGGGGGCGATCTGGAACGTTCACAATGGCCTGTCGCTGGGGCTTCGGCGTCACGCAGCGAGCTATCGTCGGATCAGGTACGAGGACTTCGTCGCCTCCCCGCACGACGTCGCCCGCTCACTGCTCGACCGCTACGGCATCGACCTCGACATCGATGCGTCCGTTCGGGGCACGATCGACCTCGACCGGCAGCACACCTTGTCGGGAAACCCGATGCGATTCGAGCACGGAGCGGTCGCCGTCGAAGAGGACGTCGAGTGGCTGACGGCCATGGCGCGGCGAGACAGGCTCGTCGTCACGGCGCTGACCTGGCCGCTCCTGATCACCTTCGGGTATCGACCTAGCCGCCGCTCAGGCCGGCTGGTGGGGGGACCGACGGTCGAGCACCGACCACCGCCGAGCTAGCTCGCCGAGGCTGGCCGGTCTCGGGTACACCCGGATTCCGGTGGTCACCCAGGCTGCCACTGCGTTCACGACCAAGAGGCCGAGCGTCGCCGTAGCCGACACCACCGACAGCGCTCCCGGGCCGCCGAGGTAGGCGGCAGCGATCGCAGCCGGACCGACGATCAGCAGCCAACCCAGGGAGAGCACCATCGCCAGTCGCTGCCGGCCGGCCATCACGAGCACCGTTGTTCCCAGCCCCAAGAGGACGATGGCGATGTTGCCCGTCAACAGCGCGACCAGATACGGGTGGGCGGCGACGAAGCGCTCACCGTAGGCAAGGGCCAGGAGGTCGTCGCCGGCCGCCACGACGACGACGAAGACCGGTAGGAGCACGAGGCCGAGGGCCGAGACGACCATGCGGATGATTCGCTCCAGATCGGCGGTCCTGTGCCTGACGAGATACCCGGCCGCCACCGGACCGAGCGCAGCGTTGGCCAGGCCGATCGGTGTGCCGATCTGCTTGGCCAGCACCGACGCGGTGCTGTAGATCGCCGCCGTGCTCTCGTCGAAGGCCTTGCTCGCCAACCACACATCACCCCTCGAGACGAGAGCGGCGACCAGATCGACCAGGAGAAAGGGGACGCCGGCCAGTGCGAGCGATCCGATGTCGAGCCGGTGGGTGGCGGCGCCGCCTTCGTGAGGAATGAGCCACAGCCGGACGTGAGCGATGACGACGAACGCAACACCGACGACGCCCATCAACACGAACAGCCGGGTCAGGGTCAGGCTGTTGCCGAGGAGCAGCTGATCGACCGCCAGCACGATGATGACGCCGACCGCCCTCACCTGGTGGGCCAGCACCGCCCCGAGCCGCGGCATGCCGAGACCGACGAAGATGTCGCTGTAGGTCTGCCGGATCGAGTCGGTCACCAGGATGAGCGAGGCGAGCAGCGCATAGCTGACGAAGGAATCCCCACTCGACCAGGCAATGAAGGAGATAGCGATCACCGGCCCGGTGACGACGGAGGGCACGAAGCAGGCCCGAACCGCCTGATGAGCGATCCCGACCGCGGTCGGCCAGTCATCCTGGGCTCGGGCGACCCCCAGCTCCTGCACAGCCTTGGTGTTCAATCCGAACCGGCCGAGGATCGGGGCGATGCCGAGCGAGGCGAGCAGGACGTAGAAGAGCGACAGCTCGCCGTCGGGCAACCGTCGAGCGACCAAGGCGGTGAGCAGGAACGTCGAGACGATCCCGACGACCGACATGATGATCCGCCATCGGAACGACTTGACGAACTCCCCGGCCGTCGGTGCGGGGGAGGGCCGCTCGGGCTCGACGTCGGGCCTGTCGGTGCTCGACTGGAAGTCGACCGGTTGTCGATCCATGAGGCCGTTCAGCGCGCCGCGAACCCAGGCTCGCTTCGACTTCCCGACCTGGGGATGGCCCTGGAACGCCAGCAGAACTGAACTGACGACCCGTCGCCCGAGCAGGAACGCGATCCACCACCAGCTGAATCGGTGGATCCGCCACATTCGCCCCTGCCCGCACCCGTAGGCTAGCGACTTCCTGGCTGCATCGGGGCCACCGTCGAGGCGGCTGTCGCGGTGGTGCACCACGAGATTCGGTTCGTACCAGACCGAGATACCGCTCTCGATGACGCGGAGCACGAAGTCGGCGTCCTCGCACGAGCCGTACCACAACCCCGTCCCCGGGCCGAGCGTCTCGTCGAATCCGCCGATCGACTCGGCAACGCTGCGTCGCATCACCATGACGGCGCCGATCGATGTTCGATGGTGGTTGCGGTGGGTGACGAACATCGCCTTCTTCGACCAGCGAAGCATGCTGTTCGACCCATCGGCGGCGGCCAGGCGGCCGCAGAGCCCCCCGATGTCCGGGGTGCGATCGAGGTGGGCGACGGCGGGTTCGAGCATCGACTCCCCGTACCAGGCATCGTCGTCGGGGAACGTGACGTAGCGCCCGGTCGCCAAGGCGAGCCCGGTGTTTCGGCCGAGCGACAGGCCTACCGGGCTGCGGACGTGCCGGTAGGGGAAGTCCAGGTCGAGCCCTTCGAGCGTCTGGAGGGTGGCATCGTCGTCGCTCTGATCGACGACGATCAGCTCGATCGCCAGATCGGTGACCTGAGCTCCGATCGACGTCACCATGCGACGGAGCTCCTCGGGACGGCCGATCGTGCTGATGACCAGCGACAGGTCCGGTGCTGCGACCGGCGTGGGGGAGCCCGAAATCAGTTGTTGGCGCTCAGCGGCCGACCCGTGCGTGCTCGTCATCGCCTCCCCGATGATCTGTCCGAGATGCCGTCCGCCCCGCTCGTTTTCCGAGCTCGGCTCCTGAGAGACCACATCACCCTCGGTGAGAGGTTATAGCAGCAACAATCAGGGCGTCGGATGCCGATGGGCGGCGTTGGGTAGCAGCACCCATCGGGCCGTGAAGCGAGACGAGGACCGCGTTCTCGACCGAACCGGTCAGCGGAAGTCGCGGCTGGCGGGGACCGTGCCCACCGGGAGCGGCTCGAGCTTCTCGGCCACGATGTTGACCACCGCCTCCTGACGCTCGACCCTCCCCTTGACCAGCAGCGCCGGCGCGTTGCGGGCCGCCTGCCGGTACCGGGACCAGCAGCCGACCGACACCACTACGTTGATCAGGCCCGTTTCGTCTTCCAGGCCGAGGAACGTGGTGCCGGATGCGGTGGCCGGCCGTTGCCGGTGGGTCACCACCCCCCCGACCGTCACCTTCGTGCCGTGGGTGGTATCGGCCAGATCGCTGGCCCGGACCACGCCCCGTGCCGTCAGGGCCTCCCGCAGGAACCGGGTCGGGTGTCCATCGGCGGCAACGCCGGTGGCCCACAGATCGGCCATCGCCTCCTCCTGCTCACTCATGCCCGGCAGCTGGGGGGCCTGCAGGCCGGTGATGATGCCGGCCAGCTTCCCGACGCCCCCCTGGGCCACCGCCCCGGCTTCCCACAGGGCCCGACGGCGGGCACCGGCGGAGCTCGACTCGTCGGTGAAGCAACCGAAGGCTCCGGCGGTGGCGAGGGCTTCGAGCGCTTCGGTGTCGATCGGCTGGCCGTTCACCGCCACCCGCCGGGCCACGTCCTCGATCGAGGTGTACGGCCGGCCCTTGGCGATGGCCTCGGCCAGGTCGTCTCCGATGTAGCGGACCGACCCGATGCCGAGCCGCACACCCCAGCCGTGGTCGTAGCGCTCGGCCTTGATCTCGTCGGCCCCGACCACCTCGATCGGCGGCAGGTCGCCGTCGGGCCCCACCCACTCCAACTCGGCGGTCGCCCCCGACGTGTTCACACAGGGACCGAGCGTCGGCACGCCATGACGCCGGGCGTCCTGGATCAGCGAGTGGGGCGAGTAGAACCCCATCGGCTGGGCCCGCAGGAGCGCAGCGCAGAACGCGGCGGGGTAGTGCAGCTTGAACCACGACGAAGCGTAGACCAGGTAGGCGAAGCTGATCGAGTGGCTCTCGGGGAACCCGTAGTTGGCGAACGCCGCCAGCTTGTTCCAGATCTGGACGCCGGTGTCGTCGCCGATTCCCCGCTCGGCCATGCCGGCGAAGAACCGGGCCCGGAGCCGTTCCATCCGCTCCCGGCTCCGCTTCGACCCGATCGCCTGTCGCAGCTCGTCGGCCTCGCCCGGGGTGAAGCCGGCGACGTCGATGGCGATCTGCATCAGCTGCTCCTGGAACAGCGGAATGCCGAGCGTCTTGGTCAGCGCCGGTTTCAGCAACGGGTGGAGGAACGTGATCTCCTCGCTGCCGTTGCGGCGACGGATGTAGGGGTGGACCGACCCGCCCTGGATCGGGCCGGGACGGATCAGGGCAACCTCGACCACCAGGTCGTAGAAGTTGCGGGGCTTGAGACGAGGCAACGTGGCCATCTGGGCTCGGGACTCCACCTGGAACACCCCGATCGAGTCGGCCCGGCACAGCATGTCGAACACGGGGTGCTCCTGGTCGAGCTCGGCGATGTCGACCTCGACCCCGTGGTGCTCGAACACGAGATCGATCACATAGCGCAGTGCCGACAGCATCCCAAGCCCGAGCAGATCGAACTTCACCAGCCCGGCGGCGGCGCAGTCGTCCTTGTCCCACTGGAGGACGGTCCGGTCCTCCATGCGACCCCACTCGACCGGGCAGACCTCGATCACCGGCCGGTCGCACATCACCATCCCACCGGAGTGGATCCCGAGGTGGCGGGGGTGGTTCTCGAACTCCCGGGCCAGCTCGACCACCTCGCTCGGCAGCTCCTCGGTGTCGCCGGCCACTCTGTCTCCGGAGAGGATGTAGGCTCCCCGCCCGCCGTTGCTGGTTCTTGGGCCACCGGCTCCTGGGCCGGTGGCCCCTCCACCCAGGCCAGACCAACGATCCATCGACTTGGAGAACGCGTCCTGCTGGCCGGGGGCGTAGCCCAGCGCCTTGGCCGCGTCCCGGACGGCGGAGCGGGTGCGGTAGGTGATGACGTTCGCCACTTGGGCGGCGTGGCGGCGACCGTGGCGCTCGTACACGTACTGGATGGCCTCCTCCCGCCGATCGGACTCGATGTCGAGATCGATGTCGGGCGGGCCGTCCCGCTCGGGCGACAGGAACCGCTCGAACAGCAGACCGAGGCTGACCGCATCGGCGGCGGTGATGCCGAGCACATAGCAGACGGCCGAGTTGGCGGCCGACCCCCGCCCCTGGCACAGGATGTTCCGCTTGCGGCAGAAGTCGACGATGTCCCACACGACCAGGAAGTACCCGGGGAAGTTGAGCCGCTCGATCAGGTCGAGCTCGGCGTCGAGCTGGTCCCAGGCGTGGGGCATCGACGACGAGCCCCGGGGCCCGTAGCGGAACGTCCCGCCCTCCTCGACGAGCTGACGCAGGTAGGCCATCTCGCTCTGCCTCTCCGGGCAGGGGAACGGCGGCAGGTCGGGCGCCATCAGCGACAGGTCGAACGCGCAGGCCGAGCCGAGCTCGGCCGCCCGCTCGACCACCCCCGGGTAGCGGGCGAACCGGCGGGCCTGCTCGTCACCGGAGCGGAGGTGGGCGCTGGCCATCGCCGGGAGCCAGCCCTCGATCTCGTCGAGCGAGCGGCGGGCCCGCACCGCCGCCATGGCCGACGCCAGCCGGCGGTGAGCCGGCGACGCGTAGTGGACGTTGTTGGTTGCCACCGGCTCGACCCCGGCCCGCAGGGCGAGGTCGACCAGGGCGTCGTTGCGGGCGCTGTCGAGCGGGGAGCCGTGGTCCCACAGCTCGACGGCCATGTTGTGGCCACCGAACCGGTCGATCATCGTGGCCAGCGCCCGCGCCGCGGCAGCCGGCCCCTCACGTTCGAGGGTTCGGGGCACGAGGCCCTTGCGGCACCCGGTGAGCACCAGCCAGTGGTCGAGCTCGGCGGGGCTGACCCAACGGTCGAGATCGGACAGGGTGAACCGGGGCGCCCCCTTCTCCCCCGCCAGCTGGGCCTCGCTGATCACCCTCGCCAAGGCGGCGTAGCCTCGGGGGTCGCGGGCGAGCACGAGGAGGTGGGAGCCGTCGGGGTCGGCTTGGCCGGGGGTGATGTCGAGCTTGTCGACGGTGAGCTCCGCCCCGAACACCGTCGCCACCCCCACCTCCCGAGCCGCCTCGGCGAAGCGGACCACCCCGTAGAACCCATCGTGATCGGTGATGGCCAACGCCTCCAACCCCAACCGAGCCGCCTCTTCGGCCAGCTCCTCGGGGTGGGAGGCACCGTCGAGGAAGCTGAAGCTGGAGTGGCAGTGCAGCTCGGCGTAGGGGACGCTCGAAGGGCCGCGCTCCAGGGCGGGAGCGGCGTAGGGCCGGCGCTTCCGTGACCACGCCGGACTGTCGCCCCCGTCGGCCCCGGGCCCGAACGGCACCGCGTCCGGCACCTGTGGTTCCCATCTGGGGGCTCCGCCCAGACGATCGCCCCCGCCCGGACCCGGGCGGTCGGACAGCCGCCGCTCGACGTCACGCCACGGGACGGGAGGATTCTGCCAACCCATGCCCCCACAGTATCGAACATACGTTCACTACGAACACCTGTTCGCTCTGGAAAGGGCGGGACACTAGAGGCGGGCGCCGCGAGCCGACCCGGACCTGGGCTCGCCGCTCACCGCGGTGACCGAGCAGAGCACCTCCCGATCGTTCAGGTCGTTCCAGGTCTCCTCGGTGGGAAAGATTCCGGAGATGTCGAGGTCGGACTCGTCGAAGGGCACGCCAACGAACCGCTCGAACTCGTCGAGGCAGCCCGAGATCCACAGGTTCTGAACGACGTCCATGCCTGGGAAGTCGCCGTCCGCGAGATCGAAGGCGTGGTACACCTCGAACTCGTGCAGCTGGTCGCAGGGCACCACCATCACAGTGAGGACCGTCTCGCCCCCTTCGGCCCCGGGACCGTTGAAACAGTCCCCCAGCCGCAGGTCGAGGGCCTCAACCTCCCCGGGCTCGATCAGCGCGCCCGACGCATCGCGCTCAGGGCCGTCGTCGGTCAGTGAGCAGCTCGCCGACGCCGCCAGCACCGTGGCCAGCAGCATCATCCCCCGGCTCCAGCGTCTCGAGGGCGCCGGCGTCGACGCCGGACCCGTGCCGCATGCCCACGATCCCACTACTCCGTTCTAGAGCGGGTGCTACCGGTTCACACCGGGCAGGGCGGATCGCCCCACCCGGTTCCGACAAGCGACGGGGACCTTGGCCTATGGCGTCGTCCCACGTGCGCCGGACTCGGTCCTGGCCGTCTCACGAGTCGGACCACGTTCCAAGGGCTACCAGCCGTTGCGGTGGATCACCCGGTCCGACGGCTTGCGACGACCGGGCTCGAAGTCGGTACCGATGCTGTGAGCCACCGGGATCAGCGCCACCTGCTGGATCGTGTCGTAGGGGATGCCGAGGATCCGGGCCACCGCCTCCTCCTCGGCCAGGTGCACCGTCGTCCAGCACGTGCCCAGTCCGCGGTTGCGAGCGGCCAGCATGAAACTCCACGCCGCCTGGATCACGGAGCCCCACTTCAGCGCCTGCAGCGTCGCGGGGGCACCGTCGAGGCGGCCCTCGATGCAGGGCACGAGGATCGCCGGCACCTCGGGGAAGTGCTCGGCGAGGTGGCGGGCCGAGCCCATCATGTCGAGCCAGCTGGCCCGGGCCTCCTCATCTGGTTCGGCGGCGGCCGCTCTCTCCAGATAGGCGTCCGAGACCAGCCCGTGCCAGGTGCGGCTGTAGATCTCGCCGACGGCGCGGCACTGCTCCCGGTCGTTGCTGATCACGAAGTGCCAGTCCTGGCGGAGGGAGCCAGTCGGCGCCTGCAACGCGATCTCCACGCACGCCTCCAAGAGCTCCATTGGGACCTCCCGACCGAGGTCGAGGCGGCGGCGAACGGAGCGGGTGGTGGTGAGCACCTCATCGGCCGAGAGCGACAGCATGCGGGCGAGCGTAGCGGCGACCGGCGGCCCGGTCGTCACGGCCGCGCTCGGACTCGGGTGAGCCCGTAGCGCACCACCGCCCCTGCCTGGTCGACCACGGTCTGCCCGTCGACCATGACGCTCTGGGCGATGACGAACCCGGCGTCGTCGGCCTCGGTGACCTCGGCCTCACACCGCAGCTCCGAGCCGGGGAACACCGGCCGTCGGTTCCGGAAGTGCAGCCGGATCAGTCGGTCGTCCCGATCGAGGGCCCGCATTACCTGCTCGGCCAGAAGACCACCGAACAGCTGGCCGTCGACCACGGGTTGGGCCAGCCCGGCCCGGGCCGCCCGGTCCGGGTCGTAGTGCAACCGGTGCCAGTCCCAGGTGGCGGCGCCATAGGCGACGAGGTCGAAGAGCTCCACCCGGCGCACGAGATCGGGTAGTCGCTCGCCAACCTGGACTGGCCGGCCAGCGCTCGTGGCCCGGTCTCGCAGCGGGGCGGCCGATCGCCCTCCGGCGTTGGCCGACCGGTGCGCACCGTCCCGGGCTCGAGAGAGGCCAGCGGCTCGCCCAGGTCGGCTCCCGCGCCCGGGGTCGTTGCCGGCCGGGCGGTAGATGAGCGTCTCGACATTGGTCGCCAACGCCTCGCCGTCTGCGTCGCGATAACGAGCCTCGGCGGTGACGACGGCCAGCGGCTCGCCGGTGCGGTCGACGTGCTCGTCGACAGCCTCCAGCCTCCACGCCGTCGTGATCCGATCGGCGGGACGGACCGGCCGGTGGAAGCGATAGTCGTTGCCTCCTCTGATCATGGTGACCGGAACAGGGAACGGGAGCGACCACACGTGACCGAGATAGCCGTCGCCGTCGGGACGGTCGATGCCGGTGAGCTGGTTCGTCTCGCACACCAGGGTCGGGGGGGCCTCGTCGACCCAGCGGTCGGGGTCGGAGCCGACAGCGATGGCGAAGTAGCGGATGGCGGCCGGGCCGAGTGGTTCCGGTGCGACGTACGTGACGGTGTGACCGATCATGGCCAGCACCTCGTCGGTGACCAGGGTGGTCAAGAGAGCAGCGCCACCGCTTCGACCTCGATCTGCCACGATCGTCCCAGCAGGCCGGCGACGACCACGCCCGTCGACGCCGGGAAGGGGCGTCCCAGCAGCCGCTCTCGGACCGCCCCGACCTCCCGGTACCGATCGACGGCCGCCGGTGTCACGTACTCGATCGTCTTGATCACGTTGTCGAGTCCGGTTCCGGCGGCCTCGCACACCCGACCGATCTGGTCGTAGACGAACTCGGCCTGTCCCGCCACATCGTCGGGGGCGACCGTCTCCCCGCTCGCCGGGTCCCACGCGGTCGTGCCAGACACGAACAGCAGCTCGCCGGCCGTTACCGCTGGGCTGAAGGTGAGCGACGCATAGGCCTCCTCGGCATAGGGCACGACGTGCTTGGTCTCGCTCGACGCCCACAAGTCGAGAGCGACGAGTACCTCGGGGTGATGGAGGGCCGGGGTGAGCACCCCGGTCGACGAGGGGAACGCTGGCCCCAATAGTCGGCGGCGGGCTTCGGCAGTGTCGCGATACTGCTTCCGGGTAGCGGGCGTGGTCTGCTGCACCGTCTTGACCACGTGTCCGAGATCGAGCCCACCGAGTGCCAGCTGACGGCCGGCCTCGTCCAACACCCACTCGCACTGACTGACGAAGTCGCCAGGGGCCACCACCTGGCCATCGGCGTCGACCGGGAGTATCTGGGGGAGACGGGTGAGGCCGCTCGAGCGTCCAGCGACGACCTCGATCTCGACCACGGCGGTTGGACGCACCAACGACTCGACCACCATGGTCGACGGAGCCCGGTCGGTAGGGCGGGCGCCGTCGATCTCGGCGCGGGCGGCCAAGCCGTCCTCGGTCAGGTACTCGGTCACCTCGGAGCAGTCGGCGAACGTGCGGCCGGCGGCGCTCAGCACCCGTTCCACCTTCTCCCAGCACAGCGTGGCCTGTGCCCTGGGATCGCCGGACACGTCCACCCGTCCCAGCTCGGCGTCATAGGCCGACGCGGTCTGACCTGACAGCCAGGTCGCGCCCGCCCCCTCGATCCCGAGCGCGAAGGAGTAGTGGCTGGGATCGAGCCAGGGAAAACTGACCGGGGCCACCGCACGGCCTGCCATCGAGTACCGATGCTACCTCCGCCAGCCCACCGATCTCTTCACGAACTGGCTGTGTGACGCTGCGGCTCAGGAGTCGGCGGGATCGGCCGCCATGGCATCGAGCAGGGGGCCGGCCAGGTTGGCGGCCCCCGCGAGCGAGCTCAGCAGCGAATCGGTTCGCTTGTCGTCGGCGTCGAGCCGGCTGATGAGCTCGATGCCGAGGAAGAGAGCCGAGATGGCATGGGCCATGTCCTCGGTCGGCACGACCTGCCCGAAGGGCGTGCCGGCGAGGCTGCGCCGGAGCGCATCGGCCACCATGTCGTCCCACGGCCGCAGGATCTCCAGGATCCGCGGTCCGAGGTCGCTGCTGGCCGACCAACCGGCGACGATGGCCGTGAGGGCCATGTGATCGCAGTCCTCGGCCGACGCGTGCAGGTCGATCGCCACCTGCACCAGAGCGCGCAGATCCTCGACCTCCTCGAGGCGCTCCCGGAACCGGTTCATCCGACGTTCGTTGGCTCGTTCGAGGGCTGCCAGCAGGAGGTCCTCGACCGACCCGAAGTGGTAGAACACGAGCGCCTGGTTGAACCCACCGGTTCTGGCGATCACCCGGGCGCTGGTCCCGACCAGCCCCTCGTTGCTGACGGTGGTGAGGACGGCGTCGATGATGCGGTCGCGGGTTTCCTGGCCGGTCCTGCTGCTCCTGCGTTCGCCCATCGCCCCCAATAGTGCCCGTAACCAGACGCCCGGTGCCGGATCGGGAAGCAAACTCCCATCGACGGCAGGCCGTACCTCAACCGCCGAGGGCGACCACGAGCTCTGCCCGTTGGCGGGACGACAGGCCGCGGTGGCTGGCGCTGGCATCGTCGGCTTCGCCCACGAATCGGGCGAGGGCCTCGTGCCGCTCCGGGTCGGCGACGAAGGCTGCGAGCGGGTCCTGTTGGACACGGATCGTGAACAGCGCATGCGAATCGGCGATCCGACGCAGGGTCTGGCGCTCACTTCGCAGATACAACCTGGTGAGGCAGTCGGCGCCCGACACGACAGGGTCGCCGCCGACGGGGCGATCGGGCTGGAACAACGCATCGTCGGGGTGGATGAACCAGTTGCGACGCCACACGATCCGATCGCCGAGACGATCGAGCAACCCATCCACACGGTTGGAGAGGTGCTCCCCGTAGCCGGTCACCGGCTCGTGGACGAGTCCTAGCGGGAGACCGATCTTGTCGGCCAGTCGCCATCGGCTGGGGAAGCAGAGCGTCGCCGCGACCAGCTGCCAGGCTGATGAGCCCCGCTGCAGCAGGCACAGGTCTTCCTGGACGAGCCGGCCTGCCGTATCGAGCGGGTGACGGGGCGGCCCACCACCGGCGCCGAGCCCCATCGCCGCCAGCTCGGCCCGCACCACGCGCAGCACCGTGCGGGACGGCGCTTCGGTGCCCGGGAGGGCGGCGAACACGTCTTCGTGGCGTTCGGCCAGGAGCCTCGCCTTGAGTGCCAGCTCGTCTTGGCGTCGCTCGTCGACCACGAGCCACGGCCGCGAGCCGAGCGAGCGGGTCCCCATGCGCAACCACGAGCCGGCGGGATCGAGATCGATCTCGTCGTACCAGATCGGATCGGCCGACCGCTCGGGGGAACCGGTCCCTTGGTCTGGGCGACCAGCCACCGACCCAGGCTACTGACCGCCCGGTCAGGGGCGCTCGCTAGCCTGTCGGGGTGACCTCTGTCCCGGCTGACACCGAGATCATCGACCGCGTCGACGCCCTCCTGGCCGCGGTGGCCGACCTCGGGCCGGTCATCGTCGCCTTCTCGGGCGGTGTCGACTCGTCGGTGCTGGCGGTCGCCGCCACGAAGGCCCTCGGCCCCGAGCGGGTGTTGGCCGTCACCGCCGACTCCCCGTCGCTCGGTAGCACCGAGCTCGACGCCTGTCGCCGCCTGGCCGGAGACTGGTCGATCCCGTGGCGGTCGGTCCGGACCGACGAGTTGCACGACGAGCGCTACGTCGCCAACGACGGCGACCGCTGCTTCTGGTGCAAGTCGGCCCTGATGGATCGCCTGGAGCCGCTCGCCGCCGAGCGGGGGGCCACGGTGACGCTCGGGGTGAACGTCGACGATCTCGGCGACCACCGCCCCGGTCAGCAGGCGGCAGCCGAGCGAGGCGCCCGGTTCCCGCTGGTCGAAGCCGGGTTCAGCAAGGCCGAGATCAGAGCAACCGCCAGACACTGGGGCCTGTCGGTCTGGGATCGACCGGCGATGCCGTGCCTGTCGAGCAGGATCCCGTACGGCACGACGGTGACGGTGCCGCTGCTGTCCCGAGTCGATCGAGCCGAGCAGGCCGTGCGACGCCTCGGCTTCGGCGACGTCCGAGTTCGCCACTACGACGACACCGCCCGGATCGAGGTACCGCCCGCCGACCTCTCCCGGGCCACCGACCACGCCGAGCAGCTCGTCGATGCGCTGAGCGCTCTCGGCTACCGCTACGTCACCCTCGACCTCGCCGGTCTCCGGTCGGGCAACCTGAACCAGGGCCTCCGATCGGTCGACACCCTCGGCCGACCCTGAGGGGAAGCCGGTGACCGACGCTCGCCTCGACCTCGACCGCAGCCGCCGCATCGATCTGCCCGAAGCCGTGTACTGCCGCCACAAGACTACCGAGCAGTGCGTGGCCGTCGTCGATGAGATGCTGGCGGAGGGCTCGGACGCCGTCGTCGCCACGCGGGCCACACCGGACCAGCGTCGAGCCCTGCTCCGTCTCGCCCCGGCGGCCGAGGCGGCCACCACGCTGACCTGGCGCCACCGACCACCCTCCGGCCGCCGGGCCGTGGTCATCGCCGCTGGCACGTCCGATCTGCCGGTCGCCAGCGAGTGCCGCCTCACGCTCGAAGCGCTCGGGCACGACGTCGAGGCCATCACCGACGTCGGGGTCGCCGGCCTCCACCGGCTCCTCGCCGTGCTGCCCGACCTCGACGGCGCGAACGTGCTCATCGCCGTGGCCGGCATGGAGGGCGCCCTGCCCACCGTGCTCGCCGGGCTCGTTGCCCAACCGCTGATCGCGGTGCCGACATCGGTCGGCTACGGCACGGCGTTCGAGGGCCAGACCGCGCTGCTGTCGATGATGACCAGCTGTGCGCCCGGGGTCGCCGTGGTCGGGATCGACAACGGCTACGGGGCGGCGTGTGCCGCCCACCGGATCCTGGCCGCCGAGCGACCGCGGCCGTGACGACCCTCTGGCTCGATCCCGGTTTCGGGGCGTCCGGCGACATGGTCCTCGGCGTGCTGCTCGGCCTCGGCGCCCCGGTGGAACGAGTCCGGGCCGACCTCGACGAGCTGGCCATCGACGGCTGGCACCTCGACTGGGAACCAACCGAACGAGCCGGGATCGCTGCGATCAAGGCCACGGTCACGACCGACGACACCGTCGATCATCCTCATCGGGCGTGGTCGGCGATCGACGCCCTCCTCACGTCGAGCGATCTCGCCCCCGAGGTCGTGGCCGGGGCCCGAGCCACGTTTCGGCGGTTGGGAGAGGTCGAAGCCACCATCCACCGGGTCGAGCTCGACGAGGTCCACTTCCACGAGGTCGGGGCGATCGACGCCATCGTCGACATCGTCGGTGCCTGGTCGGCGCTCAGGCACCTCGCGGTCGACGAGGTCATGGCCGGTCCGGTCGGCCTCGGCGGGGGCGGGACCGTAGCGACCGCCCACGGTCAGCTGCCCGTCCCGGCCCCAGCGACCCTCGCTCTCCTCCACGACGTGCCGGTTCGCGGCATCGGCTCGCCGGCGGAGACCGTCACCCCGACCGGGGCGGCGCTGCTCACCACGATGGTCACGTCGTGGGGCCCGATCCCGCCCGGTCGTCTCGGAGCGACGGCCAGAGGGGCCGGCGGTCGTGATCCCGAGACGCACCCCAACGTGCTGACCGGTCTCCTACTCGACTCCAGCGCGGAAGGAACCGTCGCCGACGAGACGATCGTCGGCGCCCGGACCGTGCCGGCGGTGGTGCTCGCGACGAACCTCGACGACGTGACCCCCGAGGTGCTCGGCTACGTCGTCGACCGGTTGCTCACCGCCGGGGCCGACGATGCCTGGTTGGTGCCGATCGGCATGAAGAAGAGCCGGCCCGGCCACGAGCTGCGAGTGCTGTGCCGGCCCGACCTGGTAACGGCTCTGGCCGAGATCGTGTTCGCCGAGACCGGCACCCTCGGGCTCCGGGCTGAGCCGGTCACCAAGCACGTCGCGCCGCGGCGCTTCGAGACCGTCGAGGTGCGGGGCTGCGTCGTGCGGATCAAGGTGGGGCCACTGGGTGCCAAGCCCGAGCACGACGACCTGACGAGG
>JAOTYQ010000518.1 GCA_029861725.1 Acidimicrobiia bacterium
ATCGGCCTCGCCGGGCTGCTCGACTGCGCCGCCAACAGCCTGTATCTCTGGGCCTTGCGTTACGGGAGTCTCACGTGGGTTGCTGCGATCTCGTCGCTCTACCCGGTGAGCACGGTGTTACTGGCGAGGTTGGTTCTCGGCGAGCGCATCGCCGTCGTGCAGCGCATCGGTCTGGCCGCTGCGTCGTTGGCGATGATCCTGTTCGGGGTCGGCGCTACCGGATGAGCTGGCGGTCGGCGGTCGGTGGGCCTGATGGCCCAAATACGAGTTTCGACCGGCGGACGCACGTACAGGGCCCCGGCAAACCGTCCGATAGCCCCGGTGTGCAGCGGAATCGAATCTGGCTGATTTGGCTCGGCTTGGCGACCGTCCTCACGATCGTCTACTTCGCCGTTCCCAACACGCCCGAATCGAAGCTGGTGCTCTACAACGGCCTCGGCCTGCTATCGGTGGCGTCGATGCTCATCGGCATCCGGGTCAACCGCGCCACCCCGCAGGAGCCCTGGTTGTGGTTTGCCGCTGGCCTGACGTCGTTCCTCACCGCCGACGTCATCTACTACGTCCTCGAGCTCGGCAGTCCCGAGGGCCCGCCGTTCCCGTCGGTGGCCGACCCGTTCTACCTGATGATGTACCCGCTGATGATCGTCGGCCTGACCAAGATGGTCCGGGCGGTCCGCCCCGACGACCACGGCGACGCCGCAACGTTCATCGACGCGGCGGTGGTCGGCATCGCGATGTTCGGCGCGCTCTGGGTGCTGTTCGTCGACACGGTCTTCGAGACCGGGGACCACACGACGGCGGCGCTGCTGACCCAGCTCGCCTATCCGGTCATGGACGTCGCGCTGCTGGCGGTGGCCGCTCGCCTGGCGGTCACGCTGCACCTCAAGCACCCGCCGTTCGCCCTGATCCTCGGTGGCCTGGGCTCGTTGGCGATCGCCGACACGGCCTACGGCATCTACAACGCCGCCGGCACGTTCCAGACCGGGCTGTTCATCGACGCGTTCTGGCTCGCGTTCTACGCCCTGTTCGCAGCCGCCGCGCTCCACCCCGACGTCCGCTCCCCGGGCCAGGCCCCGATCAGTGAAGACAAGCTGACCGGTCGGCAACTCGTGATCATGTTCTTCGCCACCCTCGGGGTGCCACTGATCGACCTCATCTGGGGCACCCAGGCCGACCGGGTGGTGACCATCGGGGCGTCGGCCATGCTGTTCCTGCTCATCCTCGTGCGGGTGTTCGGCCTGATGCAAACGATCCAGGTTGGCCAGGACAAGCTCCGCTATGACGCCGGCCACGACTCGCTGACCGGTCTCACCAACCGGACGCTGTTCTCGGAGCGGATCGAAGCAGCCCTCGAGAACCCCGACCGCGGGGTGTCGGTCCTGTTCATCGATCTGGACGACTTCAAGAACGTCAACGACAGCCTCGGTCACGCCGCCGGCGACGCTCTGCTGGCCGAGGTCGCGGACCGCCTCACCAGCTGCGTCGGCCCCGACGACACGGTGGCCCGCTTCGGGGGTGACGAGTTCGCGGTCCTGTTGACCCAGACACCCCAGCGCCGTGATGTCGTGTCGATCGCTCGCCGAACGTTGGACACGATCCACGACCCGATAGATCTCGGGGCCCGCAACGTGCGGGCGTCGGCGAGCATCGGTATCGCCACCTACGACGATCACACCAAGGACGTCGAGTCGCTGCTCCGCAACGCCGATGTTGCGATGTACCTGTCGAAGACGCGGGGCAAGGGCTGTTTCGAGTTCTTCGAGTCCCAGATGCACGAGGAGGCGATCGAGCGGCTCGATCTGAAGGCCGACCTGCAACGGGCTCTCGACGAGGACCAGTTCATCCTTCACTACCAGCCGATCTTCGATTTGGACACCGGTGCGGTCTCGCTCGTCGAGGCGCTCGTTCGGTGGAAGCACCCCGAGCGAGGCGTGATCCTGCCCGACCGCTTCATCCCCCTGGCCGAGGAGAGCGGCGTGATCGTCAAGATCGGGGAGTGGGTGCTGCGAGAGGCGTGCCTGCAGGCCGCCAGCTGGAGCAACATCGAAGGCTGCGACGACATCAACGTGACGGTCAACCTGTCGATGCGTCAGCTCCAGGACAACCAGCTGATCAACTCGCTGACGAGGGCACTCAAGGACTCCGGGCTCGACGCCTCCCGGCTCGTGCTGGAGATCACCGAGTCGATGCTGGCTCTCGATCCCGACCGGAGCGCCGAGATCCTCGGTCAGCTCAAGACGATTGGCGTGAAGCTGGCGCTCGACGACTTCGGCACCGGCTACTCGTCGCTCAGCTACCTGCGGAGCTTCCCGGTCGACTCGATCAAGATCGACCGGTCGTTCATCCACGAGCTTCATCGCTCATCGACCTCGACCGCCCTGATCGATGCCGTCGTCAACCTGGCCAAGGCCCTCGGCGCCTACACCGTGGCCGAAGGGATCGAGTACAGCGACCAGGCCCAGCTGCTACGCAAGCTCGGTTGTGACCGGGGCCAGGGCTTCTACTACTGCCGACCGCTCGCATCGGCGGCTCTCACGGCGCTGTTCAAGGAGCCGCTGGCCAGCGAGTCCGAGCCGCTGGAGGCCTGGCGCCGATCGTCGGAGCTGGCCCAGCAGCGGCTCTTCGACGTCGAGGTCCGCCGGGGCCTGCCCGCCATCCGGGCGGTGGCCAAGGACATCTCCGCCCTCAACAGCGAGCTCGGCATCCCCGTCATGGGCAGCTGGCCGTGGCTCAACGCCTGGGCCGAGTCGTTCCAGAACTGGACCCCGATGATGGTCGACCTGCGCTCGGCCGAGACCGGCGAGCTGACCGGCTACGCCCTCCTCGCGTACATGGAGCGGGCTCAGGGGAGCGCGATCGTCACGATGGGCCACGGCAGCTCGCTCTTCGCCGCTCTTCCCGCCCGCGACGACGACTCGGCCAACGCCTTGGCCGATGCGATCGCCTCCACCCTCGACGAGATGCCGGGCGCGTGGTCCCTCGAGCTCGAGCAGATCCACGATCTCGACCACACGCTGCTGCAGCTCGCCGACCAGCTCGAGCACGCCCAGGTGCTCCCCGAGCTTCGGGTACCGCGAGTGATCTTCTCCAGCGCCCACCACATCGACGACGTGCTGTCGAAGAGCATGCGCAAGCAGATCCGGCGAGCCGAGCGACGGATCAGCAACGACGGCCGGGACATGGCGATCGCGTTCGACCGAGGTCAGGCGATCTCGATGGAGCTGATCGACGAGGTCGAGAGCGTCCACGTGGCCCGCGACCGTGACGCGCGCCGCAACAGCGACCTCGACCGGCCCTCGGAGCGGGAGTTCTGGCGGCGGGTCGTCGAGGCGGCCGACGGCAACTGGGAGGTGGAGATCGCGACGTTGCGCCTCGACGGCGAGCTCGCGGCCTACGTGGTCGCGCTGCTCGACGGTGACACCTACCGGGTCTACGACGGTCGGATGAGCACCAAGTTCGGTGACTACTCGCCCGGGCGGATCATCGAGGCCGAAGCGCTCCACCGGGCCATGACCGACCCGCGCTTCGCCGTGCTCGACTGGATGTCGGGCGTGGCGGCGGAGAAGCTCCTGACGGCCAACATCGCCGAGGGACGGGCCCGCCTCGTTGCCACGTCGGGCAGTCGCTACCTGTCGGCCAGCCGCATCCCGGCCAGCAGCGGCGTGTCGGCCTGAGACAGCCGGCCCGATCGAGTCGGGACGGCCGATACCGGATCAGTCGAGCGTGACACCGACCCGGGAGGCGACCAGGGCGATCCGCTCGTCGGGTTGGACGACGGCCATGCGCACGTGGCCGACGCCCTGCCGGCCGTAGAACTCACCGGGGCTGACGAGCACGCCAGCGTCGGTGGCGAGGCGGCGGGTGAACGCCCACGCGTCG
Organism: Acidimicrobiia bacterium; assembly: GCA_029861725.1. Taxonomy (GTDB): domain Bacteria; phylum Actinomycetota; class Acidimicrobiia; order Acidimicrobiales; family SZUA-35; genus CADEDH01. The sequence continues at coordinate 3,880 of JAOTYQ010000518.1, forward strand.
CCGCCGGGGGCCGGGGCCCAGAGATAGAACCCGCCGCCGGGTAACGGTGCGTCGGAGCCGAAGAGCGCGGCTACCCGACGCATGAGGTCGAGACGCTGCCGGTAGCGCGCTCGCTGGGCGACGACATGATCCTCGTCGCCGAACGCAGCGACCGCCGCGGCTTGTGACGGGCCGGGCTGCATGAACCCGGCATGCTTGCGGACCTCGCCCAGGTAGTGGATGACGTCGGGATCGCCGGCGTAGAAGCCCGACCGGTTGCCGGCGAGGTTCGACCGCTTCGACAGCGAGTGGACCGCCAGCACACCATCTCGCCCGTGCTCCAGGATCGAGCGCGGCGGGCCGTCCCAGGTGAACGCGAGGTAGCACTCGTCGGAGGCGACGAGGACGTTCCGCTCACGGCCCCAGGCTGCTGCTGCTTCGAGGTCATCCAGGCCGCCGGCCGGATTGCCAGGCGAGTTCACCCACAGGCAAAGCGCCCGGGAGGCATCGTCGTCGCTGATCGTCGACAGGTCGAGGCGCCACTCGTCATCGACCCTGACCGGGATCGCCCGACACCCGGCGAGGGTCGCTCCCATCTCGTAGCTCGGGTAGCTGATCGCCG
>JAOTYQ010000061.1 GCA_029861725.1 Acidimicrobiia bacterium
CTCGCGGTCGAGGAGGAGCCGGGTCAGCTCGAGCGCCAGGTCGACCGCCAGCTGGTCGGCCGCCCGGTGGTGATGCTCGAGCGCCAGGTCGACGGCTTCGATCGCCTCGCCGAGGGCGTGGACCATGTGGGCGCGCCGGGCCTCCATCGAGTCCAGGGCCGCTTCGTGGCCGGCGTCCCACCCCTCTTGGTAGATCTCGGCGGGGTCGGGCCCGGCGCTGGCCTCCTCGGCCGACCGGTCTGCCGCCGTCGCCGCGTCGGTGTCAGTGTCCGTGTCGGTGTCGGTGTCGGTGTCGTCGACAGCGACGAGGCGGACGGCGGGAGCGGCGAACGACACGACCGGCAGGTCGCCGACGTCCGAGCCCCGAAGGACGGCGCTGTCAAGAGACAAAGTCGTCGCCCCCACGGTTGATGACCAGCTCGCCTGAGTCCTCGAGCTCCTTGACGACGGTCAGGATCCCGGCCTGGGCCTCGGCGACGTCGGCCATCCGCACCGAGCCGAGCAGCTCCATCTCGTCGGCCAGGTCGTCGCGGGCCCGCGACGAGAGGTTGTTGAGGAACTTGTCGCGCACCTCGGCGCTCGTCCCCTTGAGTGCCAGCGGCAGGACGCTGGCGTCGACCTGCCGGAGGACCAGCTGCATCTGGCGGTCCTCGATGAGAAGCATGTCGCTGAACACGAACATCTGCGAGCGGACTTCCTCAGCGAGCGTGCTGTCCTGAGCTTCGAGTGCGGTGAGGATGCCCTCCCCGGTCTCCTTGGGGAGGGTGGCCATCAACTTGACCAGGGTGTCGACCCCGTCGCCGGCGCTGATGTAGCGGTCCTCGAGCGCGGGTTGGAGCCGCACCTCCAGGCCGTGCTCGACCTCTCGCAGCGCCGCGCTCGGGACCTTGTCGATCGCTCCGAGACGCACGCCGACATCGGCGACCAGTTCTTCCGGCAGGTCCTCGAGCACCGCACCCGAGTACTCGACGTTGAGCGTCGAGAGGATGAGGGCGATCGTCTGGGGGTGCTCGCCGGCGAGGTTGGCGGCCACCAGCTCGGGGTCGAGGCGGTCGAGGAACTGGAACGGGACCGTCGGGGCGGTGCTGTCGAGCTGGCTGAGGATCTCCCTGGCGGTCCGTCCTCCGAGCGACTCCTCGAGGAAGTGGCGGGCCAGCTCGGCGTCGCCGACCGGTAGCGGGGGGTCGCCCATGGCGTCGGTCATGAAGTCCTGGAGCACGGCATCCCCGGTGGCCAGCTCGACCGAGCCCAACGACGCCAGCTCGTGGGCGACGGCCGCCACTTCGTGCTTCTTCAGCCCGAACAGCAGCGGTCCGGCCTTCTCGACACCTAGCCGGAGGATCAGGATCGCCACCTTCCTCGCGCCGGGGAGCGACGGTTCGACGGTCACCGGTTCACCTCCTCCGGTTGGGTCAGCCATTGCCGCAGCACGGCAGCGATGTCGTCGGGCTGGTTGGCGATCAGCTCGAACAGGTCCTCTTCGGTCCTCTCGGCCTCTTCGGCGGACAGCGCGGACAGCACACCCTCGCCATCGCCGTCGAGCTGCTCGTCGGCGTCGCCGTCACCGAGCTCGGGCACGCCGTCGGCCAAGGAGGCGAGGTCGATCGAGTCGATCACCTGGCGGCGGCTCGCCTGGCGCAGGAGCATGACGCCGAGCACGAGCACGACGAGGGCCAGCACGATCGCCCCGATCGTTCGCAGGAGAGGGAGGACACCGCCAGGAGCGGCAGCCGCTGCAGCCTCGGCCGCTTCGTCGGCCGCTTGCTGAGCCTCCTCGACGGTGACGTCGAACGGCAGGAGGTTGACGGCGATCAGGTCACCCCGCTCGGCGTCGGCCCCGACCGCGGCGCCGACCAGCGCCTCGATCTCGGGCAGCCGCTCCGCGTCGACGACCGCCTCGTCGATGACGACGGCCACCGACAACGACCGGATCGTGCCCGGCGCCTTCTCGGTGCTCGTCACCACCGAGTTGAGGGCGTAGTTGACGTCGCGCTCGTCGAGCCGGTAGTTGGTCCTGGCGCTGCCGCCTTCCTCCGGACCGTCGAGGATCTCGGTCTCGATGTCGACCACGCCTTCGTCGCCGGCCGACCCGTTGTCGTACTGCTCGGTGCGGGTCGTCTCCGCCCTGGGGAGGGTCACCCCCTCGGCGTTGGTCGGCTCGGTGAACTCCTCCTGGGTGGTCATGACCGAGTCGAAGTCGAGGTCGGCCGACACGGTCACGACCGCCCGTCCGGTGCCCACGACCGCTTCGAGGAGGGCGTTGAGCTCCCGCTCGAGGTCGGTCTCGAAGGAGTCGACCATCCGGAGCTGGTTGTCGGACTCCATGCTGGCGACGCCCTCCTGGTCGCCGCCGGCGAGTAGCCGGCCCGAACTGTCGGTGACGGTCACGTTGCTCGCGTCGAGGCCCTCGACCGACGAGGCGACGAGGTTGACGACGGCTTGTACCTGGCCCGGAGCCAGCGCCTCGGTGCCGTCCATCTGGAGCAGGACCGACGCCGACGCGGAGATCTCGTCGTCGACGAAGAGATCCTGCTCGGGGATGACGAGGTGCACCTTGGCCGAGGAAACGCCGTCGATGACGGAGATCGTCGCTGCGAGCTCACCCTCCATCGCCCGCTGGTAACCGACCCGCTGATCGAACTCCGACGACGTGATGCCCTGGTTGTCGAGGATCGACCACCCGCTGGCGCTGTCGGGCAGACCGGCGGCACTGAGGTCGAGGCGGGTGGTGGCAACGAGGTCCTGGGGGACCCACACGACCCGGCCGCCTTCGGTCAGCTCGTAGTCGATTCCCCGGCTGTCGAGCTCGTCCACGATCCCGGCTGCCGCCCCAGGATCGAGGTCGGAGTAGAGGATCCCCATCGTCGACGAAGAGCCGACCCGGCTGACGAAGAACACGAGGCCGGCGACCATCACGAACGCCCCGACGAGCGCCAGCTGCTGCCCCGCCCCCATGCGGCGGACCGACGACAGCGGCGCACCGGTGAAGGCCTCGAGCCCACCTCCGGCCATCAGACTTGCATCCTCATGATGTCGTTGAACGACTCGATGGCCCGGTTGCGGACGGCCACCGTGACCTCGGCGACCAGCTGGGCCTCGGTGGCGGCGATCATGTAGTCGCTGACCGAGGACAGGTCACCCGTGGCCCCGGCCAACGCCGCAGCGTCGGCCTTGGCTTCGGCCTGGCCGAGCTGGCCGAGGGCGTCGCCGATGCTGTCGCCGAACCCACCGGCCTCCTGACCGGCCGGGCCATCGGCCCTGTCGGCCGACACCGGACCGGTGCGGCCGACGTTCTCGACGCCAACGCCTCCCACTGGGCCGACCACCGTCAGCTCCCGATCTCCAGGGCCCGGACGTAAGCGTCGCGGGCCCGCTCGAATGCAGCGACGTTGGCCTGGTAGGCCCGCTGGGCAGCCAGGAGGTGGGTCATCTGGTCCGACAGGTTGATGTCGGGAGCCCGAACCATGCCTTCGTCATCGGCGAGCGGGTGGAGCGGGTCGTAGTAGATCAGCCCGTCGGGGTTGCCGAACTCAGCTCGGGTCACGGTGGCACCGCCCGGTCGGCCGTTCTCCTCGACCGCAGCCGCCACGACGAAGCGCTCCTGGAAGGCGACCTGGTCGGTCGAGCGGATCGTGTTGATGTTGGCCACGTTGTCGGCGACGGCGTCGAGCCAGGTCTGGTAGACGTCCATGCCCGAGGCGGCGATTGACAGCGAGTGGAACGGCCCGGCCATCTCAGCGTCCGATCGAGGTACGGATCAGCCGGTACTGATGGTTGATCGCCTCGGTCACGAGCTGCTGGCGGAGAGCGTTGCCGGCCAGCGCGGTCAGCTCCCGATCGAGGCGGACGTTGTTGCCGTCGATCCGGGTCGGGTCGGTCGTCGTGGTCGTCGTCGTATCGACCAGGTCGGGGCGGCCCCGCTCGATCGCTCGTCGGAGCGAGTCCTCGAAGTCGACCCGCTGAGCGAGAAAGCCGGGGGTCTCGACGTTGGCGATGTTCTGCTGGTGAGCCTGCTGCTGGGTCTCGAGCCCCCGCAGTGCTCGGGCCAGGCTCTGCGTCGTCAGGTCGGAGATGATCACGCCACGCGCTCCTCGGAGATCGGCCGGGGGTCGAACGGGTGCGCCGTTCGATCCCACCGCCCCTCCGTGGGCGACTGCTGTCGAGCTTCCTCGCTCGCCCTCGCCAGTCGGTCGAGGATGGCGATCGCTGAGGACCCGGGTTCGAAGTTCCGCTACCTGAAGGCCGAAATGAGTCGTTTGTCCCACCCCGGGCGACCGGGTTGGAGCACAGCCGGTCGGCCCGAGCGACCGATCAGAGCGTGACCGCCCAGCGAGCGTGGGCGCCCGACGGTCGATGCCGGGACCGCCGTGACGGCCGAGACGGCCGAGACGGCGCCGAGGCTCGGCTCATGGCGTCGGCCAGCTCGGCGGCGAGCGCGTCGGCCTCGGCCAGCAACGCCAGGGCCTCTGCCGCGAGCTCGGGGGGTGGTGGGCCCGCCGGCAGCACGGCCGGTGGCCACCGTCCGGGCTCAGGAGGGGCTCCGGTCCGAAGCGTGCGCTCCCCCGCGGCGAGCCCGGCCCGGAACGAATCCAGCGCCACTCGCCACCTGAGGCGGTCGTCGCTCACCCGGCCGCCTCGACCGCGACGTCCGACCCGGAGCTGACCGCTCCGGCCCGCTCGGACTGAGTGATCGCCACGGCCTGTCGCCAGGCGTCGTGCAGGGGCTCCAGCAGCGAGACGCACACTCGTACCGGCTCGGCCCGCTTGGTGGTGTTGGCCTCGACGAGGAGGGCGGTCACGTGGTCGTAGATCGCCCTGAGGTCGCGACCGGTGTCCCAACTGTCGGTGTCGAGCGCGAGGTTCAGCTCGTGGACGATGTCCTGGGCGTGGACCAGGTTGTCGTGCGACGTCTCGATCTCCCCGCTCTCGAGCGCCTCGATCGCTCTGCCCACGTCGGCGAGCAAACGCTCGTAGAGGCTGAGGAGGAGTTGCGGCTTCGAGGTGACGGCCATGCCGTCGTCGACGTACCGCTGGGCAAGTTTGGACTTCATCAGGACTGGCTCCCGCCGAACGTGCCCAGGGATCCGAGCTGACCCGCCAACCAGTTCGACTGGTTCGTCAGCTCGCCGAGGGCGGTCTCGAGGTTGGTGTAGGTCTTGCGGAGCTGGAGCTCCTTGCGTTCGAGCCGGGCCTCGAAGGCGTCGATCTGGTCGTTGAAGCTCTCGACGCGGGACTTTGCCGCGTCCTCGGCCGACGACAGGAGCCCGGTCCCGAACGCCGCCGCCTGGTCGGCAGCCGTGACCAACCGGTCGAGCACCCCCGGCTCCTCGCCTTCCCCTGCAGGGGCGGCGAACAAGCGGGTCAGCTCGTTGATGTCGGTGCTGGCCGTCTCGATGAACGCGTCGCGGTCGAAGGTGAGGGTGCCGTCGCGCTCGATCCGGATCCCGATCAGGCCCGGGGCCTCGAAGGCGCTGGCGCCGACCGGGTCGACGAACGCCCGAACCAGGCCCTGCTCGGCCCGCCGCACGTCGGGGTTGAAGGCGAGCGCCACCTGAGCTTCGACGTTCGGGTCGACTCGGGTGGCGTTGCCCATCGTCGTTCGCAGCTCGTTGAACTGCTCGACGAGAGCCTGCACGCTGTCGGCTATCTGCTCGTAGTCGTGCTCGACAGTGACCGTCACCGGGTCGGCGGAGACCTCGGAGACGGTGAGGTTCACCCCGGGCATGATGCCGACGAACGTGTTCGACGCGGAGGTGACGCTGTAGGGGTTCAGACCGTCGAACGTGATCTGGGCGTCGGCTCCCTCGGTGAGAGTCGTGAAGCCCCCGATGCTCTCGAAGCCGGTCGTGTCGAGCTCGATCGCCGACTCCGCGCCGCCCTCCTTGGCCGCCAGTTGGAGCCGGAAGCCATCGCCGGTGTCGATGGCGACGGCAACGAAGTTGAGGTCGCTGTTGCCGTTGATCGACTCGACGACCTGACCGAGGGTGCCGCCGGTGCCGACCACCGTGTCGAGCGATTCGACCGTGCTCGTCGAGTAGATCACGTTGGTGGTTGCCAGGGAGTCGACCCGGAACGTGATCGAGCCGGTGAAGCCGCCGGATGTCGCCTCGACCTCGACCGATTCCGACGAAGCGGCTCCGGTGAGGCGCTGCCAGCCGCTGGAGCGGCGGAGATCGGAGGCCGCATTGCGGAGGCTTGACACGCTGGCCCGCATCTCGCCGAGCTGTTCGGCCTGCGCCTGGGTCCGGTCGCGCCGGGCGACCACCCGGTCCTGGGGCAGTCGCTCGACGGCCATCAGCGCGTCGATGATCTCCGTGGTGTTGAGCCCGCTGGCCAGACCGTCGATGAAGGTCATTCAGGGTCGCCTTGTCGCCGTGCCGCCGCCGGGCCCTACTGGAGGAGGCTGAGGACGGTCTGGGGTACGGCGTTGGCCTGAGCGAGCATGGCGGTGCCGGCCTGCTGGAGGATCTGGTTCTTGGTGAACTGGACCATCTCCTGAGCCATGTCGGTGTCCCGGATCCGCGACTCCGACGCCGCCAGGTTCTCGGTGGTCACCTGGAGGTTGTTGATCGCCGACTCCAACCGGTTCTGGGTCGCACCGAGGGTGCCCCGAGAAGCGGAGATGAGGGCGATCTGGGCATCGATGGACTCGATCGTGGCCCGAGAGGTGGTGGCGTCGGTCACGTCATGACCGACCACGCCCGGAGCCGGGACCGTGTTGATCGTGATCTGACCGGCCGTGCCGGTGCCTTCGGAGCCGACCTGGAGCTGCAGCCCGCCCGCTACCCCGAAGACAGCAGCGCCGGCGAAGGTGGTGTCGGTCCCGATCCGGGTGATCTCCGCCTGGAGCTCGTCCATCTCGGCATCGATCGCGGTCCGAGCCGCCGCATCGTTGGTGTCGTTGGCCGCCTGGACCGCCAGGTCCCGCATCCGACCCAACATGTTGTGCACCTCGGACAGCGCACCCTCGGCGGTCTGCACGAACGAGATACCGTCCTGGGCGTTACGGGCCGCCTGCTTCAGACCACCGATCTCCGCCCGCAACTTCTGAGAGATGACGAGCCCCGCCGCGTCGTCACCGGCCCGATTGATCCGGAAACCCGACGACAGCTTCTCCAGGCTCTTACCGAGCCGCATGTTGCTGCCACCGAGGTTCCGGTTGGCATTGAACGCCATGATGTTGTTGTTGATACGCATGGTCTCCCGCGGTTCCTTCCTGAGAGATCAATTGGGGCTAGCCGATACCGGCGCCGCCTTGGCGCCGGTCAGCGGGTTGGTGTCGGCGTACCCATCGGCCGCTACTGCAGGAGACTGAGGACGGACTGCGGTACGGCGTTGGCCTGAGCGAGCATGGCGGTGCCGGCCTGCTGGAGGATCTGGTTCTTGGTGAAGTTGACCATCTCGGCTGCCATGTCGGTGTCCCGGATCCGGGACTCCGACGCCGCCAGGTTCTCGGTAGTCACCTGGAGGTTGTTGATCGCCGACTCCAACCGGTTCTGGGTCGCACCGAGGGTGCCCCGGGTGGCCGAGATCGCCGCGATCTCGGTGTCGATCGCCTCGATCATCAAGCGGGCGTTCGCCGCGGAGTCGACGGAACCGGCGACCGCGGTGGGGGCGGTGGGGGCGGCGACGGTGATCTGACCACCGCCGGCGCCTTCGGAGCCGACCTGGAGCGCAATCGCCGTGCCGAAGACGCTGGCGCCGGCGAAGGTGGTGTCGGTCCCGATCCGAGTGATCTCGGAGTTGAGGGCGGTGATCTCCGCCCCGATCGCGGTGCGAGCTGCGGTGTCGTTGGTGTCGTTGGCCGCCTGGACCGCCAGGTCCCGCATCCGACCCAACATGTTGTGCACCTCGGACAGCGCACCCTCGGAGGTCTGCACGAACGAGATACCGTCCTGGGCGTTACGGGCCGCCTGCTTCAGACCACCGATCTCCGCCCGCAACTTCTGAGAGATGACGAGCCCCGCCGCGTCGTCACCGGCCCGATTGATCCGGAAACCCGACGACAGCTTCTCCAGGCTCTTACCGAGCCGCATGTTGCTGCCACCGAGGTTCCGGTTGGCATTGAACGCCATGATGTTGTTGTTGATACGCATGATCTCTCGTTGGTTCCTTCCTGAGAGAGAGGTTCCCTTACCACCCCGGAACGATCCGTGTTCCAGAGCCGCCGATCGGTGTCGGTAGTTTCGAGCGTCGGCATGCCCCCACCGTGTAGTAGTGATCCCCGACCCGATGAGCCGATGGGATCAGAATGGGCTACTGCATCACGAGCGACGTGATCAGTACCCGCACGACCTTCTCGTCGCCGTAGGCTTCTCGAACCTTGACCGAGAGGCCGTCCTTGACCATCTGACGGTTCTCACCGCGGAGGTCGGCGGCCGACAGCGACGAAACCGTGTCGAGGATGATGTCCTTGGCGATCGCCGACTCCGCCTCGAAGTCGGCGGCCAGCGTTCCCTCCTCGAGGACGAGGGCCACCGCGATCCGGGCGTAGCGGATCTCGTCGTCCTCGAGGTTGATCACCATCTCCGGCAGCTCGATGATCTCGCCCTCGACGGGCTCGACCTCGACCATCGCCATCTCCTCGGGAGGTGGATCCGACTTGAGCAGGAAGTTGTAGGCGAGGCCAGCCACCACGAGCCCGCCGACGGCCATGATGATCTTGTTCTTGCCGCCACCCGATTCCTCTTCCTCGTCTGCGTCCTTCTTCTTCTTGCCCACGTCAGGACTCCTCGGTCTCGTTCGTTGGGTCGCTCTCGGGCTCGGTCGCCGACGGCACGCCGTCGACTCCATCGGATGCAACGATCGGATCGTCAATCGGGTCGATCACGTCGACATCGCTCTCGATCAGGCCGCTGACCCGCACGACGATCTCGACCCGCCGGTTCCGGGAGCGGCCCTCGTCGGAATCGTTGTCGGCCACCGGCCTGGTGTCGGCGAGCCCGACCGCAGCGAGCCGGCGTGGCGGGAGCTGACCGAAGTCGAGCAGCCAGCGGGTCACGGCCGACGCGCGGGCCGCCGACAGCTCCCAGTTCGAGATCCATTGCCCTCCCGTCGGAACGTCGTCGGTGTGGCCCTCGACGTCGATCGGGTTGTCGATCAGCTCCAGGACGTCGGCGCTGGCGGCCAGGACGATGTCGCTGCTCTCTCCGAGGTCGGCCGACCCGCTCTCGAAGAGAACCGCGCCGTCGTAGCGGATGATCACGCCGCGCTCGTCGATGTCGACCGTCACGAACTCCGCCGCCCCGAGCTCGGCGAACTTGGCGTCGAGCAGGTCGCGAACCTCTTCGACGTTCTCGGCGGTGATCGTGCCGCTCTCGGCGAGATCACCTTCCTTCTGGACGATCTCGTTGCGGAGCTCCTCGGTCGAGACCGCCGCCTCGCCGATCGCCTGGACGATGCCGGTCCCCGACTCGAGCAGGCTGTCAGCGCGCTCGTTGACCGGATCGGACACGCCGAGGGCGGTGACCATGCCGACCTTGAAGTCGAAGAACTTCGTCTCGTCGACCAGGGCGAAGGCGAAGAGCATGATGAAGAAGGCGAGCAGCAGGGTCATGGCGTCGGCGTAGCTCTCCATCCATGCCTTGTCTGGCCCTTCGTCCTCCTCGGCGGCCGCCGCCTTCCTAGGCACTCTTCTCCTCGACCAGGTCCTCCCGGGCCGCCGGCGGCAGGAAGGAGGCGAGCATGCCCGCAACGGCCCGAGGGTTGCTGCCGGCCTGCACAGCCAGGATCCCCTCGAGGATGATTTCCTTGGCTGCCAGCTCGTCGGCCGACATGCGCTTCAGCTTGTTGGCGATCGGGGTGAAGATGAAGTTGGCCAGGAACGCGCCCCACAGGGTGGTGAGGAACGCCACGGCCATCGACGGCCCGAGTGACGACGGGTCGTCGAGGTTGCCCAGCATGTCGACCAGGCCGATGACGGTGCCGATCATGCCCATGCCGGGGGCGAAGCCGGCCATGGTCACGAAAAAGTTGGCTCCGGACTTGTGTCGGGCCTGGGTCTTCTCGATGTCGATCTCCAACTGCTCGCGGAGCCTCTCGGGGTCGGTGCCGTCGACCGCCATCTCCATCCCCTTCTTGAAGAAGGCATCGTCGATGTCGGCCAGGCGGGGCTCGAGGGCGAGCAGTCCCTCCTTGCGGGCCGTGTCGGCGAACTCGACGAGCAGCTTGATGTCGTCGGTCGAGTCGGGGACTGCGCCCCCGGTGAAGGCCTTGATCAGCACCTTGATCGCGTTGATCGTCGCCGGCATGGTGCCGCTGGCCATCGTGACACCGCAGGTGCCGCCGAACACGAGGATGATCGAGGGGATGTCGGCGAGGAAGATGCCGATCGGATTGAGGCCGCCCATGAACAGGGCCCCGAACACGGCGCCGAGAGCGACCAGGATCCCGATGATCGTTGCTGGATCCATCAGACTCGCTCCCCGTCCGACCCCGAGCCGGCGTCGACGACCGGGTCATGGGTCTCGACGAGCCGGAGACGGCCGTCATCCCGCCCGTCGGTCGGGGCCGGTGCGTAGGAGATGCGCAGGATCTTCGCTCGATACTCGACGACGAGGTCGAGCACGTCGGTGAGCGACTCCCGCACGATGTACTTCTTGCCGTCGAGGAGGGTGAGCACCGTGTCCGGCGTCTCCTCGATCCGCTCGATGTGCTCGGCATTGATGCCGAAGGTTTCTCCGTTGAGCCGCCTGACCACAATCATGTTCGATCCCGTCGTCTCCGCCTGCCGCCGCGTGGCCTTCGTCGGTACACCGACAGAGCCTCCTCTAGACAGAGGCTCCTCTTCTGAGGGTCGGTCGGCGGCGCCGAGATGTGAGGCTTCGAGGCCGATCGTCAGCGGAGGAAGTCGAGCAGCGAGCGCCCGAGGCTGCGGGCTGCCGCCGACAGGGTCGCCTCATGACTGGTCTCGGCGGCCCGGAGCCGGAGGATCGCCTCGCCCATGTCGACATCGCGCAGGTCGCTGATCTGGGCCCGGCTTGCGATCTGGGCGCGCTCGTTGCGATCCTCGACGGCGTCGAGGCGTGACGACAGGTTGCCGAGACGCCCGAGCTCCAACTGGACCCGACTGATCGCTGCGTCGATGGCCTCGATGCCCTGTCTCGTCGCGTCAACGTCGCCCGCCTCGATTGCGTTGGCGATCGTGTCGAGCATCTGGAAGGCGCTCCCATTGAGGGGATCGCCCGGGTTGAACGTACCGAACACGGCGGGACCTCCGGCGGCCACGACGAACGACTCGTTGGTGCCGACCGTCCTGACCACCTGGCCACCGTCGCCGAGGTAGGTGCCCGTGTCGTCGTACGCCAAAGCCGCTCCCGACGTGCCGGCAAAGATCGGGCGGCCGTTGATCGTCGTGTTGGCGATCGACAGCAGCTCGTCGGCCACGGCCCGGAGCTCTCCCGCGAGCGCAGCTTTGGCCTCGGGAGTGTTGAGATCGTTGGCGGCGTGGACCGCCCGGGTCCGGCCATGGGTGAGCGAGCCGACGGCATCGACGAGCGCGGTGTCGGTAGTCTCCAGCCATTGCCGGGCGTTGGCGTGGTTCCGCTCGAACTGTTCCAGGCGGCTCAGCGAGCGCTGATTGCGGAGCAGGGCAGCGGCATCGGCGGGGAGCTCGGAGGCGAGCGTGAACCGAACCCCGGTCGACACCTCTTCCTGGCCCTTGGCCACGGCCCGGGACGAGGTGTCGATCCAGGCACTCGTCGCGTTCGTGTTGCCGAGCGTCGTCACCCGTTCCATCTGGTCACCTGCCCTCCTTCGCTACCCGGATCAGCGGCCGACGAGGCCGGTCCGGTTGATCAGGACGTCGAGCATCTCATCGACGGCCGAGATCATTCGGGACGACGCTTCGTAGGCCCGTTGGGCCGACACGAGGTCGGCCAGTTCCTCGTCGAGGCTCACTCCGACCGCCGACTGGCGGGCCTCCTCGGCGTGATCGGAGGCCAAACGCGATGCATCGGCCCGACCGTTGAGCTTGTCGACCTCGATGCCAAGATCGGCGACGAACTGGGCGTGGGTCCCCGACGGCCCGGCGGTGTCCTCCGCCAGGTCGGCGATCGCTCTGGCCACCGAGTTGTCGAGCAGCGCGGAGCCATCGGAGGCTGCCAGCTTCTCCGGTTGTCCGACGACGTCGGTCGATACGGCGACGTCGACCGCCGCGACACCGCTCGTGTCGAAGAGGGAGCGGCCGGTGCCACCGTCGAGGCCTGCCCCGGCCTGGTGCAAGGCGTTGACGGTGTTGACGGTCGCCGCGGCAACGTTGTTCAACGCCGTGAGCTGGGCCGGGATCAGCTCGTTCACGATCTGGAGACCGCCGTGGACGGCGCCGCCGGTGAGCCGCAACGTCCGGCCCGAGGTCGCCACGATCGACACCCGCTGGTAGCCGAGGGCGGCGAGGGCCGTGTCGGGCGTCATCGCGACGCTGACCGTGCCCGGGATGCCGTCACTGACGAGATTGTGCCCGTCGACCGAATAGCGGAGCTGGCCGTTCTGGTTGTAGGAGATCTGGCCGCCGATGAGCTCGGCCAGCTCAGCCGTCAACCGGTCGCGTTCGTCGCGGACCCCGGTCGTAGCGTGGCCGGTGGCGCCGCCGGTGACGACGGTGTGGTCGAGCTCGGCGATCCTCGCCGACAGCTCGTTGATCCTGGTCACCTTGGCCTCGAGCCGTTCGAGCGCACCCGTCCTCGTTCCGTCGATCGTCTGCGACCCGGCACGCAACGCCGAGGCGACCGCATCGGCGTTGCCGATGACCACGTTCCGAACGCCGAGGTCGTCTGGGTTGTTGGCCACGTCATCGAAGCTGTTCCACAGCTCCTGCAACCGGGCCGAGAGCCCCTCGCCAACCGGGCCCAGGTCCGCCTCCAGCGACGACAAGGCTGTCGCCTGTATCTCGAAGCTGGCGCTACGGCTCCGCTCCTGCTTGGCGTTGGTGTCGAGCAGCTCGTCCCACCGACGGCGGACCTCGGCGGTCACGCCGCTATGGCGGTCCCTGCGGCCGGCGAACACGCCGGGCCGATAGGTGTCGATCGCGTTCAAGTGAGCGACCTGGCGGTGATACCCGGGCGTCTCGGCGTTGGCGATGTTCTCGCCGATGACATCGATGCGCTTGCGGTGGGCCTGGAGTCCGGTGAAGGCCGTGTTCAGCGCCGAGAAGTCGCTCATCGCCGTTCCCTGGCGAAGCCCACGCTCATCAGGCTTGCCCGTCGAAGAGCACCGCCGAGCTGGCGGGCCGCACGGTCCGCCCCGATCGGTCGTACCCCGTGACCGGGACGTCGACCAGGTCGGTTGCCATCCGGCCCAGCAGCTCGAGCGTGGCCACCATCGTGTGGCGATTCTGATCGAGGAGGTACTGGATGCGCTGCACGGCGCTCGCCAGCGACCGCTGGTGGTCGGCCAGGATGGCGGCCCAAGCATCGTCGCTGGTGGCGACGAGCTCCGACAGCGTCGGCGGCGGGCCGCCGGCGCTCGGCGCCAGCAGGACCTCCCGCCGCAGGTCGAGCTCGCCGATGGTCGCTGCGGTCTCGGCCAGCAGGTCAGCGAGCACGCCGAGATGGCCCTCGCGGCCCGAGCTGGCGAAGACGATATGGGCTTCGAGCAACACCTCGACCCGTCGCAGCTGGTCGCCGTAGGCCCAGAGGATCTGGCCGAGCTGGCGTTGGCGGTCGGGCGTGAGGGCCCCTTCCGACAAGGTCATAGCCACAGCATCGGCCGGTTGGCGCCATCCATGAGCGGCGGCCGATGACTACCTCACGGTGCTCGGCGTGCCGAGCCGATCGCGCCAGCTCGACGCGGAGCGCAAGGCCTCGTTGTAGGCCAGCTGCTTGCGGCCACGACCGGGGTCCGGGGCGGCGGTGTCGTCGACGGCGCTGGTCAAGCCGTCGCGCATCATCGCCAACGCCTCGGTCTTGAGTTGCGATGCCCGCGACTGCGTGACACCGAGCAGCTCACCCAGCTCGGTCATCGAGCGGCCCTCGAGGAAACAGCCAATGATGATGAACCGATGGCGCTCGGGAAGGAGCCGCACGGCGTCGCGGAGGTACCCGAGCAGCTCACGGTGCTCGAGCAACCGGTGATCTTCGGCGGGAGCCATCACCTCGAGCGCCGTGCCGGCGGCCGCTTCGTCGCCCAATCCCGAGGCTCTCGTGAGCGACTCCACTCGAGCCCGGGCGAGATCGGCCCGAAGGTGGCGGAGGCGGTCCGGGTCGATCTCCATCGTCTCGCTGAGTTCTCGGTCGGTCGGTTGCCGACCGAGCGAGGCCACGAGCTGGGCGTTGGCCGAGCGGAGCTGTCGCTCGGTGCGACGGACCGAGCGCGACGCCCAGTCGGCGCTGCGGAGGACGTCGAGCACGGCCCCCTCGATCCGCCGGCCGGCAAAGGTGGAGAAGGTCACACCTCGGTCGGGCTCGAACCGTCGCGTCGCCTCGATGAGCCCCAGGGCGCCGGCCTGGACGAGGTCGTCGCGGCTGTAGGTGGACGGGAACGTCCGGGTCATCCTCGCCACGATGTGCTGGACGAGCGGTAGGTTCTCCTCGACCATCCGTTCCTGGGACTCCGTGAGCGGTGCGGGATCGGGGTCAACCTCGCCGGAAGGCGCGCTCATCGGCCTGTCCTCACCCAACCACACGGCCGAGAGCCCGCCGCAACCCAACGCATGCCGTTCCATCGGTGAGGGCGCGGCGTGACCTGAGCGGGTTTTCGTCGACCGATCGTCAGCGCCGGGGGCAGGCGCCAACCGCTCATCGCCGCAGGACCGCGTCCGATATGGGGCGGGTGAGGTCCGCCACCCCAGAAGCCGATCGACCGGTCGCCGACGGTGTGCCCTATGTATTCGGTCGCCCGTCCCAGCTGTCGGACGAGAAAGCACACCTCTATCGGGACGCCGCAGAGCAGATCGCCATCGAAGGCGAGGCCGCCATCGGTCAGTGGATGCCGGGATGCACGATCGAGGCCGGACCGGTGAGCGAATTCGAGCCCGGCGAGCCGCTCGTGACAGACGAAGCGGGCCACGACCTCGTCCCCCTCGTCGCCGACGTCGTGCCGTGCGGGATCCTGTCCACCGAGCTTTCGCTCGGGCTGATGCTGGTCAGCGGCACGCTGGGCGGCGGATCCAAGGGTGAGATCCCACCCCGCCCGCTCACCTCGATCGAGATCCGGGTGCTCGATCTGGTCACGACATCGTTCCTCGCCGTGGCAAGCCGCGTCCTCCTCGTCGACGAGATGACGATCCAGCGGGGCCGCAGCGAGGGGTTCCGGGCCACCGACGACGACACCCCGAAAGCTCGAATCGGCTTCACCTTCACCGTTCAAGGCCCCCGCGAGGAAGGACGTCTCGTGCTCGGCGTCGACGCCGATGCGCTGCAGACCTTCTCGGACGCGATCGATCGCCGTCTCTCCGGGAACCGGCCAACGGCTCCGACCCAGCCGAGCCCGCTCACCGCCCTGGCCCTGCAACCGGTGCCGCTGTACCTCACGGTTGGCGTCGGGCGGGCCGAGCTGACCGCTCGTGAAGTGGTCGAATTGCGGGCCGGCGACGTTATCCGCACCCGGGTGCCGGTGACCGCCGACCTGGTGGCGTCCGCTGGAGACCGGGACCTGTTCAAGGTGCAGGTCGTGCAACGCGGCCGCCAGCTGACGGCCGAGATCCTGGCCCCGATCACTGCGGAGAGCGGACGATGACCGAGCAACAGGCGACAACCGAAACCGGTGGAGCGGCCGGACAGCTGGGGCTCGAGTTCGAGCAGCGCGACCTTGCGCTGGCGCCGTCGACCGAGGTGCCGGCGCTCGACGGCCCACTCTCAGCGGTCGGCTTCGCTCCTGCGGACGGAGGCGCTGACAGCGATGGCCGGTCGGCGATCGCAGCCGCGGTCAGCACCGAGAACGACCTCGAGCTCTTCGATCTGGCCGTCGCCGCCATCCAGGCCGCCAACCTCGATCTGGCCCCGGCCACCGCCGTCTCGATCGACTCGGCCGCCGAGCTGACGGCGACGGTGACCGAGCCCCACGAGCTGTTCACCGTGATGCGGGCCGGCTCGCCGATCGGTGTCGTCGTCCGGCACTGCGATCGACGCGGCGGGGGAGCCGCCGCCGCGGGCACCGAGACGACGGACACCGAGACGATGAACCAGCCGGTCACGGCACCCCCGGTCGATGCCGTCAGCCCCGCCAGCGCTGCGGTCGGCGGCCTGGGCCTGCTCCAGGACGTCGTGTTGGAGGTCACGGTCGAGCTTGGCCGAACCCGACTGCCGCTGTCGCAGCTGATGAACCTCGGGGTCGGGTCGGTCGTCGAGCTCGACCGGGCCGCCGGGGCCCCCGTCGATGTCCGAGTGAACGGGACCCTGTTCGCCCGGGGCGAGGTGGTCGTGGTCGACGACGAGTACGCGGTCCGGATCCTCGAGATCCTGGCCCCGGGCGCTCACTAGGCTCGATGGTGACCCTCCTGCGCGTCGTGCTGTCGTTCGCCACCGTCGGCGCGCTGCTCTGGTTGTTCGCTCGGGCCAGCAGGGGCCGGCTGGGTTCACTGCTCGGCGGCACGATCGGCGGGAGTCGGAACGAGCCGATCTCGGTGCTCGACCGCTGCCAGCTCACGAAGGGCACGGCGGTGGCGGTCGTCCGAGCCGGGCGGCGAC
>JAOTYQ010000519.1 GCA_029861725.1 Acidimicrobiia bacterium
GTAGGGGATGCCGGTCGAGGGCAGCCCACCGTCCTTCATGGTGGCGTTCTCCGTCACGGTCTCGGGATCGAAGATGGTGATGTCGGCGTCCTTGCCCTCTTGGATGCGTCCCTTGTCGGCCATCTGTGACACACCGTTGTCTGCCAAGAACGTCGCGATCTGGTTGGTCATCTTCGAGATGGCGAGCGAGAGCGGGATGTCGATCGTCTTCTCCCGTACCCACTGCAGCACCCGCGCATGCGTGCCAGCGCCGCGCGGATGGCCGTTGACGCCGTCGAAGGGAACGTCCCAGGCGAGCGCACATTTGCCGGTCGCACGAACCGTGTACGGGAACGAGTCGCTCCCGATCACCGAGCTCGGATGGGCGACGCCCTTCTGCACATCTTCGTCGGTCGCGTTGTAGAACATGATCGAGGTGCCCGGCGCCGTCTTGATGAGCGTGTCGTAACGCTCCTTCGTCAACGGAGTCATCGTGGACGTCTCGATGATGTCCTTGTAGTCGCGACCCATGTTGTTCTTGTAGTTGTCGGGGTGGAGATAGTCGGCGGCCACGATGCTGCCGCCGTAGTTGTAGGGGTAGAACTCCGCCACGACCTGAAGGCCCTTGGCGCGGGCCGCATCGATGAGTTCGAGTGCCGCGACGGTGTCCCGTAGCGCCTGCGCGGACAGGTGGTGGAAGACGATCCCGCCGCCGTAGACCTCCTGCGACGCCATCATCTCGAGAAAACCCAGCAGGCCACTCGTCGGCGGCATCTGGCCGGAGAATCGCCCATGCACGAACGCGGCCTGCCCGAACTTGCCGGCCAGCTTCTGGACCACGATCGATTCCTGCTGCGTAGAGCCACCCACCATGTAGCCGACAGCGTGGCCGACGCCGACGGAACCCTGCTCGAGGCCCTCTGTGAGCAGGCGTTCGAGCTGCTCGACCTGGTCCCCGGTCGGTACCTGCGTCGACCACTTCATCGACGTGTGCGTGTCCTCCGGTGCGGCCTCCATGTCGAAGACGATGTCCCCAGCGAACTGCGTCGTGTACGCCGGGTTGAGGATGTGCTCGCGAACCGGCATCGTTCCCACTGACGCGCCATAGTTCGTACGACACTTCCCCTCGAGCCGCGCATACCAGCCCTCGACCGGATAGACACCCACCTCGAGCTCCATCGGCGTCGTGACCCCGTCACGGAGAGCCAACTTCTCCCCGAACGGCACGGCGGCGTTGTGGTGATGCATGTCGATGAACCCAGCGCAGACCACATGGCCGCTCGCATCGATGGACTCGCCGCCCGCGATGTCGTCCTGCGTGACGGCCGCGATCTTGCCGTCCTTGACGCCCACGTTGCGCACCGCGTCCAAACCCGACTCGGGGTCGATCACTCGCCCACCGGTGATCACCACGTCGTACTGCGACTGTGCATCGGCCACGTCATTCCCCTCTGCTCTGCGCGAGAACACTCGCGTGTAGTGGTGCCGTCCATCATCTGCCGGCCACCGAAGACCGAGCACCACCCCAACCGGGTAGTCCCGGACGACCGCCGCCATCCGATCGTGGATCTGATCGTCAACCTCTCGACCGTCGAATCCTCGGGGCCCAACGCTGGTGCCTCTTGAGCCGGGCATCGACGAAGGCCGTGACGATCGCGATGCCCGAGAAGATGTAGGCGACCGTGACGAGCTTCCCCGCATCGGTGGTCGGGGTCAGATCCCCGAACCCCACCGTGGTCACCGCGATCGCACTGAAGTAGAACGAGTCGACCCAACTCCAGTCCTCCAGCAATCGAAAGAGCACGGTCCCGGTCGCGAGCAACATGGCGGCGCTGGCCGCCAGAACTCGGTAGACGGTGTCCCCCTGGTTCGGGCGTGGCTGATCGTAGTGTTGATCTGTCATCCCCTCATCTTCCCGTACGCGGCGGTCGCTCGGCAGGTAACAACTCGGCCGTAAGCACCATCGTCATCACCGCTCCTGCGAGAAGTATCTGTGCGTTGGCGTAGATCCACAGCGTCACGAGCACGACGGCGCCGGCGGCACCGGCGAGCGATCCACTACCGACCGTTGGATGTACTCACCCAACGCCCAGGTGCCGACGGCCATGCACGCGGCGGCAACCGCCGCGCCGATCACCGCCGCACGCCAGGGAACGGTGGCTCGTGGCACGACGCGAAACAGCAGCGCCAGCACGCCGACGCCGAGTGCCCACGACACCACGACGATGACGAGATCGGCCACGTCCTCGAGCAACGGCAACTTGGCCGGGTATCAGCTGCTCGGCCAGCCCGGCGATCGCGTGCACCGCCAGCGCCCCGCACAAGAGCGAACCGGCGAGGTGCACCAACAGGTAGGCGAGGCCGTAGCGCCGAACACCGTTGCGGATGCCGTGTGCCCGCGGCACGTCCCAGATCACGTTGAATGCATCCTGGAGGGCGACGAAGAGGATCGACGGTCGTCGCGAGGAGGCTGATCAACGATCGCACGGCAGACGAAGACTCGAGGCGACGGCCGCGCCCGCATGCCTGGGGCGCCCGCGATCGGGTCGCCGTGTCGCGAGTCGATCGGTCGTTGCGTGGGCGGAGTCGATGAGCATCGCACCCTAACGCGGTTCGCATCGCCGAGGGCCACGCATCCGAGCGCTGACGATGCCCTCGGGACGACTGCCGGGCAAGACCGAGCAGCAGGTGCTCTCCGACCGAGATGTGTCGAGGAATCGCGTCGGTCGGGCACAACCACCCGGTGCGGGTGGGTCGGTCCGCTCCGGCACGAGCGACAGTGGTCTGTATCACGGCGATCGTCGACACGGCGTGATCGGGTCGACGATGGCCGCTCTGAAACCGACCGGAGGGAGCACACGATGACCGACCAGACCGATCCAGCAACCGACATGGACGAGGACGACGAGCTGGAGGCGATGTCTTCCGCGGGCGCCGACGTGGAGTACATGTTCGCCCAGACGAGCACCGGTGTCACCGTCGGTGACGACGGCCGGATCACCCTCGAGGGCGTCTCACCGCTGACGCTGTTCTTCTCTGATCGGCCGTACCGGTTGACCGGACACTTGCCGACCGACGAGTTCGTCGCCAACTGGGGTTCGGGGACCGACAGCTTCGCCGCCACCCCGCCCAACGCGCTGCTGTCGCTCTTCGAGGGAGACACGGTGAACGACGTGGTGGTCGTACTCACCGACCCGCAGCTCTCGGGGCACGAGCTGAGCTACGGCGTGCAGGTGACCGACGGCGAGCTGGCGCCCTCGGACGGCCCGACCAGCCTGTTCATCGACATGATCGGGCGCCCGCTCACACCGATGTCGGTGGCCGGAGTGCGCCGCCGCGGGCGCCGGCGGGCGGGCCGGCGGATGCGGCGCGGCATGAGGTGAAGCGGCGGCCGAGCGAGGAAGGTTCGCTCAGGATTCATGCTGACCGACAACGAGATCATCATCGCCCTCGCGACGATCGCCGTCTTGGGTATCGGTGGGCAGTGGATCGGGCGCTACTTCCAGTTCCCCTCGCTGCTGCTGCACCTGCCCGCCGGCCTGCTCGCAGGTGACGTACTCGGCCTGGTCGAGCCGCGATCAGTCGTTCTCGGCGGTGGCATGACTCGAACGCGGCACCGCCTTGCGAGCCACCCTCCCCCGCTCGTGATGCTGAACAGCGTTTCCCAATCGGGAACCCGATCGACTCCGGTCATCTGAATCCCCCCTCGTCCCGAGCTGCCTGGACACCGCGCGGATCGGTGTCTGACACCGCCTGTCCGACGAGGTCACCCCGGTCTGCGATGCGGTATCAGACATCAGGCTGGTCAATCCGCTGAGCCTCCTGACGCCGATGCCGGGTCACCGCCTCAGCGCTCGACGTCGGCCCCTTCGCGAGAGCAGGTCGTCGAAGCGATTCCGCGTACCGGTCGTGCAACCCGACGTCAGCACTCGGCGACGTCTCGCTCTGAGCCCGACCACCTCCCTGGGTGCGGGTCCGTTCTACCAGACCGTACGGCCGGAGCGCATCCGCAGGGACCACCCGGTCCGGGTGGTTCCTTCCGGAGGGGGGTGGGGGATATTGGGGCGAGCACCCGATACGGCCCGGATCACGCGCCGACCGACGGCGCTCCGAGCCGCCAGGACACGGGTCACGGCTCGAACCAGACACCTACGAACAGGAGACAGTCGTCATGGAATTCTGGGATTTCTTCTTCATCCTCTTCATTTTCATCCCCCTCACGATCGCCTGGATCTACGCCGTGATCGACATCTTCAGGCGTCCCGACATCGGTGCGTTCGCCAAATTCCTCTGGCTGGTCCTCGTCCTCTTCCTTTCGCTCCTGGGAATGTTGATCTACTTCCTCGCCCGGCCGGACGACGCCGAGCTGGCCGCCGCCGAGCTGGTGTAGCAGTGAGCGAGATCGAGCTCGTGAGTTGAGCAACGGGAATTGCGGGAGATCGGAGGCGGTCGTGAGCGATCTCGAGGCGACGTCCGACTCGAGGGCCGCCGACGCG
>JAOTYQ010000520.1 GCA_029861725.1 Acidimicrobiia bacterium
GAACCGAGGGCGTACTGGAACACGGGCGACTCGATCGTCGGTGACTACGGCGCCTACTGCGACGGGACGTTCGAGGTCCGCAACCTCCGCCAGCTCGAGAAGTTCGTCGACAACCTCGTCTGAGTCCGAGCCGCGGAGCGGCTCCTTTGGGAGTTCGCACCGCGAACTCCTCCGCTGCACGTCTCGGGTGTGGGGTCGGGTGATACTCGCTCGTCCGCTGCACGTCTCGGGTGTGGGGTCGGGTGATGCTCGCTCGTCTGAGTCGGAGCCGCGGAGCGGCTCCTTCGGGAGTTCGCACTGCGAAATTCCCGGTCGGCTGCATCCGCAGGGCGGTATGGCAGCGGAAAACCGGACGTGACGGTGATCATGCACGAGCGTCCGCAGCCGCTGATCGCGGCGGCATTGACGGTGTTCGAGGGTTATCCTCGCACGGTGGGTGCCACGCTCGAAGACCGGCTGCTGGCCGGAGACGACACCGCACTGAGAGAGCTCTTCAACGAGTTCAGCCCGATGGTCCTCGGTCTCGCCCGCCGTCTGGTTGGTGCCGAAGCTGAGGACCTCGCCCAGCAGGTGTTCCTCGACGCCTGGCGGTCCCGACACCGCTTCGATCCCGGTAGGGGGTCGCTCGGTGCATGGCTCACCGGGATCACCCGGTTCAAGGCGATCGATCACTGGCGGGCCACCGGGCGGCGACCGTCGATCCCGAGCGCTGAAGCCGGGGTTTACGAAGCCACCGAGCCCGACGTCGATCAGGTGGTCGATCAGCTCGTTCTGACCCGGGCCCTAGAGCAATTACCCCCGGTCCGCCGGGAGGTCGTCGAGCTCGGCTTCTATCATGATCTGACCCATCCCGAGATCGCCGAGAAGCTCCGGATCCCGCTCGGCACGGTCAAGAGCCACATGCGACGAGGACTCGAATCGCTCAACCGAGAACTGGGGGCCAGCCGTGAGCGGTAACGGCGACGAGTTCCCGGAGTTCGGTGACGTCACGTCGATCCTTCGCAACGGCCCCTCCGATGTGACCGACGAGACACCCCCGCCTGCGCTGTGGGAACGCATCGAAGCCGAGCTCGCTTCAGGGTCGCCGGTCACAACGCTGGCCGACCGTCGGGCACGCCGTGGCATCGCTGGTCCGATCGTGGTCGGCATCGCCGCTGCGCTGCTGCTGGTCGCCCTACCGCTCGGGCTGGCCTGGCGCTCGTCGACCGGTGAGCCCGATCGTACGGTCGAGCTGGCCGCCCTCGATGCCTTCGTCGGTGCCGGCTCAGCCGAGCTCGACGGTCGTGAGCTGCGGGTGGAGACCACGGGGCTGGTCCAGGAGGAGGGTTCCTCCTACGAGCTGTGGTTGCTCGACCTCGACAACGGTGAGCTGAGCGGCCTCGTTTCGCTAGGCTTCATCGAAGCCGATGGGACCTACGTCATCGACGACGATGTCGACCTCGACGAGTTCAGCGTCGTCGACATCTCGGTCGAGCCGAACGATGGCAACCCCGAGCACAGTGGCAACAGCGTGCTACGGGGTGAGTTGGTGGCCTGAGGCCCGACCCGGACCGAGGGAAGGTGCGGGCCGGGCCTCAGGTCCGCTGCTGCAGCAGCTCGGCGGTCCGGAAGGCGAGGTCGAGGCTCTGGCGGGCGTTGAGTCTCGGGTCACACATGGTCTCGTAGCGCTTGCCGAGGTCGTCGGTGGCGACGGCGTCGCCACCGCCGAGGCACTCGGTGACGTCGTCGCCGGTGAGCTCGAGGTGGACGCCACCGGGGAAGGTGCCAACCTGGCGGTGAGCGGCGAAGAACCCGGCCAGCTCGGCCAGGATGTCGTCGAGATCGCGTGTCTTGTGACCGGTGTCGGAGGTGAACGTGTTGCCGTGCATGGGGTCGCAGGCCCAGACCACCGGATGCCCGGCGTCGCGCACCGCCTCCAGCAGAGGTGGGAGGCGGTCGGCGACCGCGTCGGCTCCCATCCGGGAGATCAGCGTGAGCCGTCCGGGCTCTCGCCCTGGGTCGAGCGCGTCGCACAACGCTACGATCTCCTCGGCAGCGGCGCTCGGCCCGACCTTGCAGCCGATCGGGTTCTTGACGCCTCGCATGAACTCGATGTGGGCGCCGTCGACCTGACGAGTCCGCTCGCCGATCCAGACCATATGAGCCGAGCAGTCATACCAGTCGTCGGTGAGGCTGTCGCGGCGGGTGAGCGCTTCCTCGTACTGCAGGATGAGGGCTTCGTGGCTCGTGTAGAAATCGGCTTCGTGGATCTCCGGGTGCTGCGACGAGATCCCGGCGGCCTCCATGAACCGGAGTGCCCGATCGATCTCGGCGGCCAGCCGCTCGTAGCGCCGACCCTCGGGGGAAGAGCCGACGAACTCCTGGTTCCATGCCTGGACCCGGTGGAGGTCGGCGAACCCGCCCTTGGTGAAGGCCCGCAGGAGGTTCAGGGTCGATGACGACTGGTGATAGGCCCGCAGGAGGCGGGCCGCTTGGGGCGTCCGATCGCCGGAGGAGAACGGGACGTCGTTGACCATGTGACCGAGGAAGGACGGCAGCTCGGTACCGTCGATCGTCTCGGTCGGTTTCGAGCGGGGCTTGGCGAATTGGCCGGCGATGCGGCCGACCTTCACGGTCGGGACACCCGAGGAGTAGGTCAACACAACGGCGACCTGGAGGATGACCCGAAGCTTGTCGCGTATGGCGTTCGCGTTGAAGCCGTCGAACGACTCGGCGCAGTCGCCGGCCTGGAGCAGGAACGCCTCGCCCCGGGACACTGCGGCCAGCTTGGAACGAAGCTCGCGCGCCTCGCCGGCGAACACGAGCGGAGGCAGCGATGCCAGCTCCTTCTCGACCTTCTCCAGCTCGTCCGAGTCGGGCCAAGTCGGCTGCTGGGCGGCCGGATAGGACCGCCACGTCCCCGGGTCCCAGGTGGGCAGGGGTTTCGGTTCGCGGCTTGCGTTCGTCACGTTCTTCAGTCTCCAGCTTTCACGATGTTCAGGCAATCGGAAAAAGTACCGAGGGGGAGCTGCCCTGGCAGCTCCCCCTCGGTGAGGCGTCTCGCTCGTTGACGGGGCTGTCAGGCGGCGTCGAAGTCGCTCATCACGTCGCCCGCCTGATCGCGAACGGCGCTGACGGCCCGCTTCACCAGCCGGCGAGCGGCTTCGGCCGTGACGCCGAGCTCTTCACCGACCTCGCGGTAGCTGCGCTTGCGGCCGTCGTTGAGGCCGAAGCGCTGCTCGACGGCGTACTTGGCCCGAGGGTCGAGCACATCGAGGAGGCCGGTGACCATCGTCTCCTCGGCCTTGGCCATTACCTCGAACTCGGGGCCGGGGGTGGCGTCGGGGAGGAGGTCGACCAGCTCGTTCGAGTCGTCGTCACCGATCGTCCGATCGAGCGAGGTCGGGGTGGTCAAGCGGTGGAGGCGAGCGTGCTCATCGTCGAGCTCGTCGCCGTCGCCCGACACCTGACGGAGGGCGGCTCGAAGGCTGGCGGAGCGGTCGCCGGGGAGGCGGACCAGGCTGGCCTTCTGATCGAGGGCCCGACCGATCGCCTGGCGGATCCAGAAGGTGGCATAGGTGGAGAACTTGAAGCCCTTGCGCCAGTCGAACTTGTCGACTGCGTGCTCGAGGCCGAGGTTGCCTTCCTGGATGAGGTCGAGAAGCTCCATCGACGGAGGGAGCGGGTAGCGGCGGGCGACACTCACCACCAGCCGGAGGTTGGCCCGGATGAACCGGTCCTTCGCTCGAGCGGCGGCTCGGACTGCTCGGCGGTTCATCGCGGTGTTCTCGCCGGCGTCGATCAGTTCCTGTGCGTCGCGGCCCTTCTCGATGATCTGGCTCAGCTCGCGCTCTTCGTCGGCAGTCAGAAGAGGAACGAGGCCGATCTCGTTTAGATATTGTCCTACGGAATCACTCATGGGCGTGCTTCTTTAACTGGATTGCTTGCGGGGGGTTGGACAAGGAAGTTTTCCCTATCGGTGGGACTTGCTAGGCTCGATGTTCCGGCGATACTTCGGCTGAATCCGATCTCAATGCGTCCGGGCAGGTCTGGAGCACTACAGGTCCAAACACCTGTTTTAGTACGAACCATTCCTCGTGTGTAGTGACATGTGTCACTTTTTGCCGCTTTTTCTTACGTTATACGGTAGCTCAGCCGAAAAGCAGCCTCAACGGCTCCCGAACAGCGGCAGAAACGGGGGAGTGACCAGTGCCCAAGCGGGTCGGGATACTCGGTGGCACGTTCGATCCACCCCACATCGGGCACCTCGTCGTCGGTGACCAGGTGCGCGATTGCCTCGATCTCGACGAGGTACGGCTCGTCGTCAGCAACAGCCCCTGGCAGAAAGTCGGGGGTCGATCCATCACGCCCGCACACCAGCGGCTCGAGCTCGTAGCGGCGGCGGTGGCCGACGCTCCTGGGCTCGTCGCATCCGACATCGAGATCGATCTCGGCGGGTCCAGCTACACGATCGTCACACTCGACGCCCTGG
>JAOTYQ010000062.1 GCA_029861725.1 Acidimicrobiia bacterium
GAAGTCGAGGAGCTCCTCGACGACCTGGGTGAGACCGGGCTCCCTGAGAGTGGACACCGTGATTCGGGCGGTGCTCTGCTGAGGGACGAGTGGATGAACCTGGCCGCCACAGGCAGCGCTGAGGCTTGCGGCGTTGTCGACGTCGCTCAACTCGGCAACGATGGGAATGCGGTCGAAGCTGCCGATCTCGGCGCCAACAGCGAGTGTCGCTTTCACGACGCCGGCATCGCTCTCTGCGTCCTCATCGGCGACGACGATCACTGTGCGCGCCCTATCCGCACGGACCATGGCAAGATCTGTCCGACGACTCGGGTCACCCCAGCGGAACACGAGCCGACTGCCGCGGGTGTCGGGAACGAACGACCGAACGTCTTCGCTCAACTCCCTCGGGTCGCGATCGGCCAGCACCACGATGGTGTTGCCCCGCCGTTTTCGGCTCGCCAGCGTCAGCTGATTCACGATCACAGGAAGCCGGGGCGACGCTCCGAGGATCAGCACGTGGTCCGACTCGACCACAACGCTTCGACCGCGTTGCATCTGTTCGACCCTCTGCTCGACACCGCTGGCGATGAGGCCGATCAGGGTGCCGGCGATGAGGATCCCGAGGATCGTCACGACGAGCGCGAGCAGCCTCCGACCCCAGCCAACGTCAGCAGCCATCGTCCCCGGGTCGATCGCTCGCAGCATGCTCTGCCAGAAGTCCTCGAGAAACGAGGACCCCTCGCTTCCGGCGAAGTCGACGCCGGCGATCGCCACGACCAGGGCGCTGAGCACGAGGAAGACCAAGGTGACGACGCCAAGGAACACAAGCACCGCCCACGTGCCCCGTGACAAGAGAAGGTCGAACCGGTATCGGACACGGTTGCGAAGACCGACCGACTTTGTCATCGTGGACCTCGCCGGTTCGCCACCGCCGTCACGACCCCGAGTACGTCATGTCGCGCCCGATTCGGCCGCCGCCAGCGCGCCAAGCGCCTGGTCCGTTTCTCGGATGGCTCGTGCGGCCTCCTCGGTGGCGGCCTCGATCGCGGCTTCTTCGATGAGCTCGGCCGCGAGGAGCGCCTCGAGCGCGTCCTCTGCGGCGGCGTCGGCAATCAGCCCGGCCACGATCAACGCCTGAACCGCTTCGATGGCCGCCGCGGTCTTGATGTCCTCTGCGGCCGCAACCACGGCTATGGCGTCGAGCATGGCGGCGCCGCTGATGGCGTCGGCCAGCTCGATGGCGGCCTCGGCTTCGGCGATCGCTTGTACCTCGGCACCAACCATCAGCAGCGCTTCGGGCGTCAAGAGGCCCTGAGCGATCGGGAACCCGCCAGTCGCCCTGATCGCGGCCTTCAGTTCGGTGGCCCAGGTGTGCTCGAAGAGCAGCAGACCGACGGCCTCTCCGGGTCTCAGATCCCGGGCCAGGGCCTCCAACTCGTCCGGGCCCAGCCCGAACGACTGCTCCTCAGTGTCGTCCGACCCTGCGAGGTCGCCGGACGGGCGGGCTCTCAGGCCGATCAGCGCGTCGATCACCGACCCGTATTCGGTGGCCTCGTCGCTCCCGAGATCGGTGAGCTCGATGGCCTCGATCGAGCCCTCGCTGTCCTTGGTGACGAATCTCAGGTCGACGACCCGGATCAGACCCCGTGCCGTCAAGCGTTCGAGCTCGTCGAGCACGAGCCCCTCGAACTCCGCGTCGGGGCCGAAACCGACCACCAGCAGCTGGAGAGGGCCGATGTCGTTGGCGTTCATGCGTGTCGTCCTTCCTTCGGGGCGGGGCGTGGGGTCAGCGGCCCTGGTGGGCCATCATGTCGATGACGACCGCGATGGCGAGCAGCAGTGCATCGTCTTGACCCGGGGCGATCTCGACGCCGTAGGCGTCGCGGACGCGGAACCACTTCTTCGACACTGTGGCGACCGGGTTGCCGCCCTGCTCGATGCGGTATTCGTGCTGGACGATGTTGCCCTGCGTCTTCATGTCCTCGCCGCCGGGAATGTCGATCGTCCAGCGATCGCGAAGCGGGGTGAGGAGCGCATTGTGGACCTTGGCGGCCGCTCGGCCGTCGCGGCCCTCGATCGTCATCGAGTCGCGGACCCGCGCCACCTTCTCTTGGATCTTGTACAGCTCACGCCCGTTCATGTCCTCAAACTTCAGCGTCGAGCGCAGCCGCAAGGCCTTGCCGTCCACCTTGAACGCCCTCCGGCCCTGGTCGTCCTCGATGAAGAAGTCGTCACCGATGGCGAACATGCGTTGGCGCATCTGATAGCGCGTCCCAGCCGGGCC
Organism: Acidimicrobiia bacterium; assembly: GCA_029861725.1. Taxonomy (GTDB): domain Bacteria; phylum Actinomycetota; class Acidimicrobiia; order Acidimicrobiales; family SZUA-35; genus CADEDH01. The sequence goes on from JAOTYQ010000062.1 coordinate 2,267, forward strand.
CCGAGGCGACGCTCGCCCCCGGCGACTCGCCCCGGCAACGACTGCACCGGTCGCTACGGCCCTTCGTCTTCGTCGTCTCGGCATCGATGGCCCCTTTCGGTCCGTTGCTGCGGATTCGCTCTATTGACGGGCCATGATTCGCCGGTAGGTCGGCTCGGGGTCCTCGGTGTGGCTGACCTCGTCGCCCTCGATGTCGATCTGGACCCGGTGGATGGTGCTGGTGAAGACGTTGTCCGGTCCTTCGCCGTAGTCGTCGACGACCGGTGACGCCGTGTCCTGGCCGATGTCCATCGTCTCGTCGGCGGAGAAGACGAACGGGACCGTCTTGTCGATGCGGCCCTGCGCGACGACCTCGCCGTTCACCAGCAGCGTGCCCGATCCACCGGCGCCGGGTCGGCCGCCGTCGAAATCGAACTGGTACTGCACCGCGACGTCGCCGGCAGGCAGCGGGTCGGGGGCGGTCATGGTGTAGATCTCGCCGCTGAACCAGTTGTGGGAGTAGGCGAGTTTGCCGTCGAGCACGTAGAGCGCCCAGCCGGCGAATCGGCCACCCTGGGCGACCAGCACGCCGTTGGCACTCCCGTCGGGGATCGTCAGCTGGGCCGAAACGACGTGGCTGCGGTTCTTGACGTTGAGCAGCGTGTTCTCCATCAGATGCGTCATGCCCGGGGCGAAGCGCTGCGACGTGCGCCCGGCCTGGAGTTAGGGCCGACCGGCGATCGTGGCGTTGAAGCGCTCGCCGGTCCGGTCGTCGATCGGGAAGACGTTGTCATCGGTTCAGCGTGCACCGGGAGGTCGGGGATCGGGAGGATCTCGCGTCCTATGTGCGGGTCCTGAGCCACTCGGTGCTCCTTCGCTGGGGTCGGTGGGGCGTGGAGGACGTCGCCGACGAACCCATCCCTCGTGGCATCACGCTGGGGCGCAGCGGCGAAAGGGTCAATGGGTCTCGGAGTGTTTCACCCGGGGGATCGCTGTTGTCTGGCTTCAGGAGGCGGGGTCCCTCACCTAGCTTCTCAACCGAGTGAAGTCACGAAATGGCTTGAGTCGAGGCCGCTCCGGCAGGAGGGTGGCAATGAGGAGGCGAGACCCACCTGCGGCGCCTGTGCCGCAAGCTCAAGGCGTCGTCGGGCGAGGAAGCCGTTCTGATTGCCCGCGATCGCGGATTGTTCCGAGCGTCCGACCCTCGGCAGCCGTCGTCCGGCTGAGCTCGACTCGGGATGACACGACAGACCGGGGATCGGGCCGGAGATCGAGAGCAGTGGGAGCGCGGGCGCTGAACAGCAGTTCCAGGCCACGAATTCGGACACGCCCGGGTGAAGCATTCGAGGTCCAAATGGACCTGGTTGAAAAGCGCGCAGGCCCTCGTATATCTCCAAAGAGTCGCGGTCGACGAGAAACGAATAGGCGCTATCGGTCCCAGCCTCAGGACTCCGTGTGAAATCGTTGGATGGCCCGGACGCCCTACTGCTTCGGGATCCGTGGCCGCGTCGGCCTCGTTTGATGGATGGCTCTGTGATGGGATGAACCCCAAGCCGGCCCAAGTAGGGCGTGGATTCCTGCACGTATCGTTCCTCGTCGGCGGGCGAGGGGCGCACGGCTCGAGATTGGCGTAGATTGCCCCCGTGCGCGGCGTTTTCTCGAGGATTGCGGCGATCCCGGGCCGGATCGCTCGGAACACGTCCGCGGCGACACGGCTGTCGCTGACCGTCCTCCTCGTCGCGCTCGTCTCGCTCGTCATCACGTCGATCGTCGGGCTGACGCGGGGCAGCGAACTGGCCGACGACGTTCTCGATGAGCGCCTCGTCGCGATCGGCGCCTCCCGCGCCGACGAGGTCGAGCGATACATCGCCAGCCTGCAACGATCCACGGTCGGGCAGGCGATCAGCCCGAGCACCGCCGACGCCATTCGGCAGTTCGCCTCGGCTTACGAAGAGCTGCAGGTCGACAATCCTGTGACCGACGACCTGCAGGCGGTCGACGAGTTCTACAGCGACGTGGTCGCACCGCGGCTCACCGAGGTGCGCGGGCGGCCGGTGAGCGCGGCCGGGCTCGTCCCCCGCGCTCCGGCCGCCATCCATCTCCAGGCTAACTACGTCGTACCCGGCGACTCCGCCGACGACCAGGGCCTGATCGCCGATGCCGGCGACGGGAGCAGGTGGTCGGAGGTGCATAGCTCGCTGCACCAGTCGATCGAGCAGTTCGTCCTCCGGACGGGCGTCGACGACCTCTACCTCATCGAACCGAACAACAACGTCGTCGTCTACTCGACGGCCAAAGACATCGACTTCGCCACCAGCCTGCTGACCGGACCCCAGAGCGGCTCGGCTCTGGCGGCGCTGATCAACTCGTTCCCCCGCGACCCGGAGGGAGGCGTCGCGGCGATCGCCGACTACACCCGGTACACCGCGGCCGGTGACGAACCCAGCCTCTTCGTGGCCAGCCCGGTCGTCACCGATGGCGATCTCGTCGGCTACGTCGTGCTCCGCATCGGAACCGAGCAACTCACGTCGCTCACCACCGACGACGGATCGTGGGAAGAGCTGGGCGACACCGGCGAGACCTATCTCGTCGCCGCCGACGACCTGATGCGCTCCGACGCCCGCGGCTTCATCGAGGACGAGACCGCCTACCTCGCAGAGGTGAGCGCCGAACAGACCGCCACCGAGGGCCAGATCCGCTCGATGCGACAGCTCGGTACGACCACGCTGTTCCAACCGGTCGACGACGACGACGTCGACGCTGCGCTGGCCGGCGAGCCCCGGCTCGTCGAGACCACCAACTACCTGGGTGCGGATGTCGTGTCATCGCAACGGGCACTCGACATCGACGGGCTCGACTGGGCGATCTTCGCGGACGTCAACCGCCGCGAGATCGAGCAACCGGTCGAGGACTTCGCCCGCAACCTGTTGATCGCCATCGCCGTCTTCATCGTGGCGATCACCTTCCTCGCCGTGCGCTGGTCGGACCGCACGCTGAAACCGTTGCGGATCATCTCGACCCGACTGCGCACGGTGCGCCGCGGCGGAGACGCCGAGGCCGGCGAGAGCTCCGAGGCGCTCCCGGCGAACAGCCCGGCGGAGCTCGTCGACCTCGCCGCCGACATCGAGACGATGCTCGCAACGCTCGAGGCGCGCAACGCCGCCGCCGAGGAGCGGACATCGGAGCGGCGCGCCCTCCTGCGCCGCATCCTTCCTCCGCAGGTCGTCCGGCGCGCCGAAGCCGGCGAACGCGACGTGCTCGACCAGGTCGGCCACGCCACCGTCGCCGTGGTCGTGCTCCGCGGGCTCGGCGCACTGATGCTGGCCGGCTCCGGCGACGACGCACGCAGCCTGCTCGACGAGTTTGTGGAGGAGGCCGACGTGCTGGCCAACAAGCACGGTCTCGACCGCATCCGGCTCACCGGCGACGCCTACTTCGCGGCGTGTGGCACGACGCGACCACACCTCGACCATGCCCAACGGGCCGCGGCGTTCGTGCTCGACATTCGCCAGCTGATCGACGATCTCGCCGAGGGCAATCCGGTGATCGCGCTGAGCGCGGGCCTCGATTCGGGCCCGGTGACGGTCGGCCTGACCGGCGGGTCGCGACTCGTCTACGACTCCTGGGGGCCGACGGTTCGAACCGCGGCCGCCCTGGCCCGGCGCGCTGCGTCGGGTGAGATCCTCGCGTCAGCCGCGACGCGGGCCCTGTTGCCGTCGAGCTTCGCGATCGACGACCAGGCCGGCGCCGACGGCACCGTTGCCGTTGTCACCGGGCGCACGACAGACGAGGAGACGGTCCTATGAACAGTCCGTTCACCGACTCCAACGCGGCGTGGGCGGCGCTGATCATTGTCGTCGTGCCGCTGCTGATCATCGGCGCCGGCGAGCTCGAGGAGCGGTTGCGCCAACGCGACTCCCGCTACCAGAACTCGGTGGCCATTCTGCGCGTCTGGATCGTGCCGCTGTTCACCTTCTGGGTGCTGGGACGGGCGCTGTTCGACATCGCCGAAGACAACGTCTTCCTCCGGTTGCTGGGAAGCGCACTCGTCCTGGCGATCGCCTTGGCCGTCCTGTCGGCGTTGCGGGTGATCGTGGCCGGGTTGGCCGATCGGCCGCGCCGGGGTGATCGCCGTCCGGTCCCTCGCCTGCTGCTGGCCATGCCCCGCCTGCTGGTCATCCTGGCGACCGGGTGGTTTCTCATCGCCGGTGTGTGGGGCATCGACCTATCGGCCGCCCTCACCGCGCTGGGGGTGACGTCACTCGTCATCTCCTTCGCCCTCCAGGACACGCTGAGCGGCCTCGCGTCCGGGTTCACCCTGCTCGCCGACCAGCCGTTCGCCCCCGGCGACTGGATCGAATCGGAGGACATCGAGGGTCGGGTGATCGACGTCAACTGGCGCAGCACACGCGTCCAGAACCGCGACGGCGACCTCGTCGTGATCCCCAACGGTCAGCTGGCCAACGCGACGATCACGAACTACGACCAGCCGGAGCGGCTCCATCGCGTGAAGGTTCCGGTCCAGATCGAACGTACGGCGCCGCCGACCGCGGCGATCGCCATGCTGGTCGACGCGGCCCGCTCCACGCCGGGCGTCGTCGAGGACCCGCCCCCGTTCGCGCGGGTCACCAACATCGCCGATCCGGTCGTGGACTACGAGGCATCGATGTGGATCGACGACTACACGAACGCGCCACAGGTCAAGGCCGACTTCGGCGCGCTGGTCTGGTACCTGTCGTATCGCCACGACGTCCCCCTCCCCAACCCGGCCCAAGACCTGTATCTCTTCGACGGCGCGAAGACGGCGATCGAGAGCCAGCTCACCGCAGCGGACCTTCGCCGCCACCTCCTCGGCTCCGCGCTGTTGCGAAGTCTGGACGACGACGTGCTCGACCGCCTCGCCGCCGCCGCCCGTCTCGCTCAGTACCAACAGGGCGAGACGATCGTGGCGGTGGGATCGTACGGCGGTGTGATGCTCCTACACAGCGGACGGGCACGGATCGTGTTGCGCCACGTCGACGATCCCGAAGCCCCCGATCTCGACGTGCTCGACATCGACGGAGGCGAGATCTTCGGGACGGTCGAGGAATCGGCCGCCACTGACCGGACGCCATTGATCGTCGCAGTGACCGACTGCGACGTGGTGACGATCCCGCCGGAGGCCGCTGCGGAGGCGGTCTCGAGGTCCCCCGACCTGTCCGCCGCACTCGACCAGTTGGGGACGACGAGGCGGCGCCGGATCGAGCGAGCGATCCGGCGGAGCGGCTACGGCAAAGCGCTGCCGGCTGTCGTCGACTCGGCACCCATCTCCCCGTCCGGGCCCGATGCCGGCGACGAGGCCCGAGGTGAACGTTCGTGAGCCGGACTCGCCACCCACGGATCCGGCGTCGGGTGTCGTTAACGCTCGTCGGTGTCGCGCTCGTCTCGGTGCTCCTGCTGTCGGGGGTGAACTTCTTCTTCGCCCGTGAGCTGCTCAACGACAGCGTCGATTCACAGCTCGTCGCGCTCCGCGACACCCGCATCCAAGCATTCGAACGTGGCTTCGCCCGCACGCAGTCGGTGGTCTCGACGTTGGCAGCCAACCCGAGCGTGGTCGATGCGCTGGTCGAGCTGTCGGCCGAGTACGGCGCGCTCGACGAGGACATCACCGCAGAGCAGATCGCCGGGCTCGAGGCCATCTACGAGGCCGAGGCTTTGCCGCCGTTCGTCGCGGCCGGGGTCGACTTCGGCCCGACGTCCGATCTCGTTCCGGGGTCGACCGCCGGCCGATACCTCCAACAGCAGTACATCGCGAGCAGCCCGTACGGGTTCGACGAGCGCGAGATGCTCGACGACGCGGGCGATGGCTCGGGCTACAGCGCGGCCCACGCAACCCATCATCCGCTGCTCCGGGAGCTGATGGAGAACTCGCGGCTCTCGGACCTGATGTTCGTCGAGATCGACAACCTAGATGTCGTCTACTCGGTGAAGAAGCGGATGGACCTCGGCGCCAACGTCACCGACGAGCTCTACGCCCAGAACGGCTTGGGTGAGGTGGCCGAGAAGCTCAGCCGCGTCGCCGTCGGCGACACCGTCGTCTCCGACTCCATCTTCTACGTCCCTACCGCCGGATCGCCGGTGCTGTTCCTCGCCGCGGCGGTCCGCTCCGAAGCGGAGGTCGTCGGGGCGATCGTCGCCGAGGTACCCGTTTCGACGCTGACCGCGATTACCACGGCCAGGGGCGATTTCGAGCTCCTCGGCCTGGGCGACACCGGTGAGACGTACCTGGTCGGTGACGACCTCACCCTGCGCACCGACTCGCGACGCTGGCTCGAGGACCCAGACGACTACCTCAACACGTACCTCGACCGGTACGGCGACGAGGGGATCGCCAACGCCATCGAGATCGTCGGGACACCGGTGCGGCTGCAGACCGTCGACAACGAAGCGGTGACGGCCGGCCTGGACGGCGATGAGTTCGTCGGGACGGTGACCAACTACCTCGGAACGGAGACGATGGCTGCGTCCGGACCCGTCAAGGTCGCCGACCTGAACTGGGTCGTCGTGGCCGAGTTCGCGACAAGCGAAATGGACGATGCCCTCAATTCCTACCTCTGGAGCATGCTGGTGCTCCTCGCCGTCCTGCTCCCGGTGATCGCCGTGCTCGGGGCGTTCATCGCCCGCAACCTGACGAAGCCGGTCGATGAGCTGGTGACCGCGTCGGGGCGGATCGCCGACGGCCATCTCGACACCGAGATCGAGGACTTCGGGCGCAACGAGCTCGGCGACCTGGGACGCCAGCTCGAGGGGCTTGTCGAGCAACTCAACGCCAGACAGGACGCGATCGCTTACGAGGACCAGCGCATCAACGACATGATGGCGGCGGTGCTGCCCGCCCGCCTGGTCGAGCGGGTGCGCGGGGGCGAGCAGACGATCGTCGACATCTTCGACACGGCGACCATCGTGTCGCTCACCGTCGACGCGATCCCCGAGGCGACTGGTGCCGATCAGGACATCGTGCTGGAGATCACCGAGCGGATCAACGAGGAGCTGGACGAGCTGGTGCCGAACCACGGCCTCGAGCGCGTCCGGCGGTCGACCGGAAGCGAGCTCTACGTCGCCGGGCTCGACCTCGACGAGGCCAGAGCCGACGATGCCTCTCGATTCGCTCTCGCCGCGGTCGAGATGGTCGCCGCCGTCGGCGCGGAGTTCGGGCAGCCGTTGACGGCCAGCGCCGGCCTCTCGGCGGGCGATGTGGCGACCGGGGTGCTCGGGACCAACCAGTTGGCGTTCGGCATCTGGGGCGACCCGCCCGGCGTTGCGGTCGCGCTCGACTCGCTCGCCCGGCCGGGCCAGGTGCTGGCCGACCGGTCCGTCACCGATCAGCTCGGCGCTGAGTGGGATATCGGCCCGACCGAGGAGCTGCCGGGACTCGCCGACGACATCGAAGCGCACGCCATCCGCGGTGCGTTCGCGGGTTCTGAGCCGAGCTCCTTGGCCGAAAGCGACTGACGCCCCGCTAGGCCGACCGCTGGGCGGGACCGGCAGGGCCCCGAGATCGGACCTCGCTCGTCTGCGTGGTGGAGCTGGTCGTCGGCGCAGCGTTCGTCAACCGGATCGACTCCCACGACACCGTCGAGGCGGTGGTCCACGGTCCTCGTCGGTCGTGTGGTCGCCGCTCGCCTCGTCCCGGCCGGGTCGTCTGGCACGAGCTGCGGTCAGGGCGACAGTGGGGACGGTACCCCAGAGTTGCCTGGTCGGGCTGCATCCTCGACGGATCGTTCCGGTTGCGCGACGAAGACGACGATGCTGACGGCGGCCTCGGCGCCAGCTCTCACCTTCGCAGCCGTGGGTGCGGCAACTACCGGGAGTGAACTCCAGGCGGGAGGCCATCGAGCGCCTGCGCTCACCGTGAGTCCGCTCGGCTGGTGGCCGCCAAGAGTGCGCTCACCCGGGTGAAGTCACGAAACGGCTTGAGTCGAAGCCGCTCCGGCAGGAGGGTGGCAATAAGGAGGCGAGACCAGTAGTGGGGTAGCGATGAAACCGGCCACGGAAGCCGCTGACGACCGACAACGAGCACGAGCCGAGGGCGATATCGGGCGCCGTGCTCCCTGGCGGAAGCCCTCAACTGCACACGAGGCGCGGCCGTCGGCATTACCGGATCGCAATAGTCCATCTACCGGATCGGTGGTATTCGCCGAGATCGTTGGTACCTGATGGCTGGTTTCCTTCTCGTCATGACGCTCGTTACCGACGCCATCGTCATCGGGATCGCGGTTCAGTCGTTCAAGCTACGACAACGGATCCGAACCCGTTTCGCCCATCTGCAGGCTTCGATCGTCATCCTGCTGTGCGCAGCCAGCGTCGTCGCCTCGATCCAGGACATCGGCTTCCAGGCGACCGAGCTCGGCTGGCTCAGTGAGTCGGTGGGGAAAGAGTTCGTCGGCAGGATTCAGGCCATCCTGGTCGTCGGTGGCCTCTTCGTCCTGGCCCCGGTCCTGGTCATCCTGCGCCGTCTCACGGCCGAGTTCGCCAGAGCCGAGGCGCTCACCGACAGCCTGGTCGACCGGTTACCACCCGGAGTCAGCATCGAGTCTGCCGGCCTGACGCAACGGGAGATCGAGGTCGTGGCCGCCATCGGCGCAGGACGGGTCTCGGACCGCGAGATCGCCGATCACCTGACCATTTCTCCGGCGACCGCCGCGACCCATGTCCGCAACATCATGCGCAAGACGGGGATCAAGCGCCGAGGAGATTTGGCGCTGCTCGCGCTCGAGCTCGATGAGGGCACCCGCTCAGCCGGCTGAGATCATCACTGCGGTGCCAGCCGTTCACGATGGTCGAGGCCATGCGGGCAAGATCGTCCCGGACCCCTTTGCTCTTCGCGAGCGGCCGACGGTTGATCGTCGAAGGCGGCTGTGACGTCCCTGCTGACGGGGCGAGAGCCCAATAACCGACGATCACCCGGGTGAAGGTGGCCCGAGCGGCTGCCCAGGCCGAGAGCTGGGGTTACTTTGTTACAAACGGGAGTTGGCGATGTTACGAACGGGAGTCGGCGATCCCTGGAGGCATGGTGACGACGAGCGAAAATGACACGTCGGTGAGCACCGATGACAAGCTTCTCGAGGAGATCGAGGGACTTCGGGCTCGGAACGAAGCGCTGCGTCGTCAGCTGACTGAGCGGCACCCACCGGCCGGTGGACCGCGGTGGCGCAATCGCTGGCTGTCGGTGGCCGCCGCGGTGCTGGCTGCAATCCTGTTGCCCGCGGCCGTGCTCACGGTCTGGACCCGGAACACGCTGCTCGACACGGATCAGTACGTGGCCACCGTCGGCCCGCTGGCCGAGAACGAGGACATCCAGGAGGCCGTCGCGTTCCGAGTGACCGAGACCGTGTCTGACGCAGTCGACTTCCGGGGCCTCGCGGAGGAAGCGTTGCCTCCGGAAGCGCAGGTCTTGGCTGCGCCGATCGAGGCCGGCGCCGAGATGCTCATCGGTGAGCTGACCGCCGAGGTGGTGGCCTCCGACGGGTTCGCCCGACTGTGGGAGGACACGAACCGGGAAGCCCACGCTGCTGTCGTCCCGCTGATCAGGGGAGAAAGCAGCGACCTTGTCGACACGAAGGAGGGCCGCGTCGTTGTCAAACTTGGCTCCTTGGCCGAGAGCGCTGTTGGACGGCTCGACGAGAGGCTGGGTACCGAGTTCGCGGGCCAGATACCGGCGGAGGAGCTCGAGGCCGAGGTCGTTCTCGTCGAGTCCGAGGAGCTGGCCGATGTCCAGACCTTGGCTGGTTGGCTCCATAGCCTGTCGTGGGTTTCGGTGATTCTCACGCTCGCCCTCGGCGTCGGGGTCGTGGTGATGGCAGAGCGTCGCCGCCTCGGTGTACGGCGGCTGGGACTCGCCGTGGTCATCCCCATGGTGCTCACGCTGATGGCCTTCGCTTGGGCTCGCAATCAGTATGCGGCCGGTCTGCCCGAGGAGGTCCACAATCCTGATGCCGCAGTCGCGGCGTTCGACATCCTGACCAACTTCTTGCGGCGCAGCCTCCGGGCCCTTCTGGTGGTTGGGCTGTTGATTCTGCTCGGGGCATGGCTTGTCGGGCCCTCGCTCACCGCCGAACGGGTGCGTGGAGGCTGGGACACGTTGGTCGGTCGGGCCGGGGAGTCTGGAGCGCGTCGGGACGTCGGGCCTGCTATCCGCTGGGTCGGGGCGAACGAGCGGCCTCTCGAGTACGGATTAGCGGGGTTGGGAGCTTTGGTGACCGTGCTGTGGAATCATCCCACCGGCCTCGTGATCGTGCTCATCGTCATCTGCACGCTGGCCGCCATCGCAGGCGTTCGCCTCGTAGCCGAAGTCGCCAACCGTGCGTCGGGAGCTGGTCAGCGGTCGGCGACCGAGACCATTGACTCCGGGTGAGGCTTACCCACGCAGCGCGGCGCCCGGCTCTGAGGACGCGGCGACCAGGGTCAGCCCGGTGAAGGCGATCCGAGTGCCGATGCGGCCGGGATGGTCGGGCCCTCGAGCCACCATCCCGGCCGCACTGTGGCAGCCACACCGACGCGAGGCATCGGCCGGAGCTGACTTCGAGCAAGGGCCGGGTGGAGGGTGAGGTCCCGTGACCCCGCCCGAAGTCTCAGTCCACTCTCGGGATGTTAGCCACTGCTGCAAATACCAGTTCGCGGTGATTTCCCTACCGAGACCATGGTATTTGGCGGCTCACCGGCCCATTCCATCGCTGCTGGGAGTCGTCGACGGCAACAGGCTACGAGTACATGGTTCGATCCAGTGATCGACGCCGGGCAGGGTCACCCCAAGTGCTCCATCGGTCGAGTAGCGCTCATCGACGAAGCGCTTGGCTGCGACGGCCGCGGACAGACCATCGGTCGTGGACCGTTGCAAGAGGTCATCCGAATTCGGGGGGGGGAGAGACGTGACGACAAGATCCGAAGCCACTGTGTTCTCCATGACCCAGGCGTCGAGTCCGAAGCTCGCACCGGAAGTTCAGCTGCCATCGAGACATCGCCAATGAGGCCTCGGGTCAGCTTCTGCCTGGGTACAGCGAGCAGAACGCGGTGCGGTTCACGCTCGGTGATGGCCGTACCAGCCGGTTCAGTCCGAGGCCAGCGAAGAACGCGCCGCTGAGAGGTTCGATCTCACGGACGCAGTGATGAGGCCGAACGTGATCGCAACGTTCCAGTAGCGCTATCACCCGGGGGATTTACGCCACTGTGTTCTTCTTCGGTCGTTCTCATGTCAACGTCGATGGTGAAGCCACGGACACGAGGAGAGTGAGACATGGCACAGGCAGCGGACGACGACCTACAGGCCAATCCGATCGCGTGGATCATGGCTGCAATAGCTCTGGTGTTCTTCGTGGTGTTGATGTTTGCGATGGTGATATCTGCGAGTGACGCTGACACCGCGACAACAGAAGACCCGACGACGACCACACAACCTGCGGACGAGTAGACCGATCGATGGTTGAGGCCGGGGCCATCACCTCGTCGCCGTGGGCGGCGAGACCATAGACGAGCACGCCAGGTTTGAAAGCCATCTTCAGGTCTTCACCCGGGTGATCGTGTCCAGCTCCGGACCTGAGCCGGCGTTGTCGGTTTACGGTCGGGTCAAGGGATCCCGAGGCCGGTCTGTCCATGGAGCCGACGCATGGTGAGCATTCGCGCTTTGATCGCCAACGTGCGTCGAAGAGCGAAGCGTTCCGGTTTCGACCTCGGTCGGGAGACGGTGCGAGCCGACGCCAGAGCTGGCCTGGTGCTCGGCGTCGAGAGCGTCCCAGATGGCCTCGCCAGCGGAATCCTGGCCGGAGTCAACCCAGTGGCCGGGCTCTACGCCTACATGTTCGGCGTCACGGCAGCCGCTTTCTTCACCAGCACGACCTTCATGGCCGTCCAGGGCACCGGAGCGATGGCGATCATCGTGGCGGATGTCGATATCGAGTCGTTCGAGGACCCAACAGGCGCACTGGTCACGCTCTCGGTCCTCACCGGTGTGATCATGCTCGCGGCTGGCTACCTGCGGGCTGGCATCATCTTGCGTTTCGTTCCGAACGCAGTCATGACCGGCTTCATCAGCGCGGTCGGTGTCAACATCGTGCTCGGGCAACTCGGCGATTTCACCGGGTACGAGTCTTCGGCGTCCAACCGCGTCACCCGCGCTGTCGACCTCCTGTTCCATTTCTGGCGGATCGACCTCGCGACGATCACCGTCGGTCTCGCCACCATCATCTTGATCGTCGGGCTCCGCCGAACCCGCCTCGGTGCCATGGGCCTCGTAGTGGCCATCGTGGCCGGCTCGATCCTGGCGGCGGTGCTCATCGGGCTCGATGAAGAGATCGTGCTCGTCGGCAACGTGGCCGAGGTCCCCAACCGCCTACCGACTCCCATGCTTCCCCGGCTCGCCGACCTGCTGGCCCTGATCGTGCCGGCGTTCTCCCTGGCCTTCGTCGGGCTCGTCCAAGGAGCCGGGGCATCGGCCGCCTTCACGAATCCCGACGGCTCACCATCGGACGCGTCCCAGGACTTCGTGGGCCAGGGGGTCGGGAACGTCACCGCAGGGTTGTTCCAGGGGATGCCGGTTGGTGGTTCGATGTCGGCCAGCTCACTGGTGGTCTCGTCGGGAGCGAAGAGCCGACTTGCCCTCGTGTTCACCGGTGGGGTGATGGCGATCGTCATCCTCCTGTTCGCCGGCGCCGTCGAGCATGTGGCGATGCCCGCGTTGGCTGGACTGCTGATCGTCATCGGTATCGAGACGGTCAAGCCGCACGAGATGGCGACCGTGTACAAGACGGGTGCAGTACAGGCGACGGTCATGCCTGTCACCTTCGTGCTCACGCTGCTGATCCCTCTGCAGTTCGCCGTACTGGTCGGGGTTGGGATCTCGGTGATCCTCTTCGTGATCAGACAGTCGAATCAGCTGACCACAAGGCGTCTCATCGTCCAGGCCGACGAACGCATCAAAGAGGTCGACCCTCCCCATGCGGTGCAGTCGAGCGAGGTCATCGTCCTCCAGCCCTATGGCAGCCTGTTCTTCGCCTCGGCGCCCGCGTTCGAGGAGCAACTCCCGACCGTGACCGAATCATCGACCGGTTCGGTCGTCGTGGTGCGCTTCAGGGGAAAGCCTGACGTAGGCTCCACCCTGATCGACGTCCTGGAGCGCTATGCCCGCTCGCTGAACGAAGTTGGCAGCAAGCTCGTCATCGTCACCAACTCCGACCGGATCATCGATCAGCTCGAGGCCACGGGAGCGGCCAAGGTCATCGGTCGCGAGAACATCTACCGAGGAGGCGCCTGGCTCTCCGAAACCGTTGTTCGGGCCTCTCGCGAGGGCTGGCAATGGGTCGAGGAACATCGGGCCGACACCGAGGGAGGTGATTGATCCGATGGGCAGGCGCCCGATCTCCGCTCCGCTGGCCGTGCTCCTCGTCATTCTGGGGTTCGTAGCAGTGTCGGCCATGGCAGTCGGCGCCCAGGAAGACCAAGAGACGACGACCACCGAAGCCGTCGAGCCTGAGGACGGTTCCGAGCTGGCAGAAACCGATGAACCGAACGGGCAACCCGAGCGGCAGGAGGCCGAGGAACCCGAACCCGACGACGTGCCGCTCGCGGTGTGGATCGCTCTCGGTATCGTCTTGGTCGCGGCGATCGCTTGGGGCTTGGTAGGGAGCGATTCCTCTGAGGGCGAGAGCGAGGTCGAATCCGCGGAGTGAACCCGCCAGAGCGCAGTTCACCCGGGTGATGGAGTCGCTGGCGGTTCCGAAGCCGACCTCGGTGACCAAAGCTGGGAGGAGCGCGACTCAAGGAGTCGAAGAAGGCCGACGGGGCCCAGGTCGAGAAAGGACGGCGGCAATGCCGAACGGAAAGCCAAACATCCTCATTCTGTGGGGTGATGACATCGGGATCACGAACCTGAGTTGCTACTCCGATGGGATCATGGGGTACCGAACGCCCAACATCGACCGCATCGCGGAAGAGGGCGTCCGCTTCACCGACTACTACGGCGAGCAGTCCTGCACTGCGGGGCGGGCGGCGTTCATCACCGGCCAGAGCGTGTACCGCACCGGCATGTCCAAGGTCGGCCTCCCAGGCGCCCCCGTGGGATTGCACGAGGACGACCCGACCATCGCCACGGCGCTCAAGGAGCAAGGCTACGCGACCGGCCAGTTCGGCAAGAATCACTTCGGCGACCGGGACGAGTTCCTGCCCACCAACCGGGGTTTCGACGAGTTCTTCGGCAACCTCTATCACCTCAACGCCGAGGAGGAGCCCGAGAACGTCGACTATCCGACCGACGAGGAGGTCCCGGGGTGGAGCGACCGCTTCCGCCCCAGGGGCG
>JAOTYQ010000521.1 GCA_029861725.1 Acidimicrobiia bacterium
GGCTGTACGCTCGGGCTGGTTTTCGATGTGGGCGTCGATGAGCGGCACGAGGCTGTCGGGGCTGTCGAGCGGTGCTCCGGCCAACACCGACGTGGTCGTCGATGGCAGGGGCAGTTCGGCAACCGTCAGCTCCGGGTGCTCGATCACGGCGCGAAGGGCCGCGTCGAGATCGGCGACGAGTCGTGCTGCGGCCGCCTCGTCGAGGAGAGACCCTCGATACTCCAGCCCCAGACTTATGCGGTCGGGTCGCTCTTCGATGAAGAACGTGGCGTCGGTGACAGCGGTTCCGGGGCTCAGGACTGACTGCTCGACCGCGAGATCGTCGAGGGTCGCCGCCGGCAGCTTCTCATAGACGACCAGTACCTCGACCGGGGGGCGGGGCTTGCCGGCCCTGCGTCGGTCGTCGACGATACGGGCGTAGGGGTAACTGCGGTGAGCGAGATTCCGGGCGATGATCGTGCTGGCCCGGGCCGTGAGCTCCCCCAGCTCCTCGTCGGGGGAACAGGGCAGGTCGACCGGCAGCGTGTTCAGGAAGTACCCGACCAGGGGCTCGGCGGCCGGGTGGTTCCGGCCGGAGCTGATCATCCCCAGGCTGACCGCATCGCCATCGCTGTACCGGCGGAGCACAGCCACCAGCGCAGCCAACCCGGAGGCGAACGCGCTCGCCCCAGCCACGGCTTTGAGCTGGCTTGGGGACACCGAGCTGTCGATCGTGACGAACCCGTCGGCGATGCCCGGAGCGGGTCGGGCGATGGCCAAGCGAGCGTGGTCGTCCCCACCGTCGAGCCAGTACCGGCGATCGTCGTTGGTGAGTGCATCGACCTGCCACGACGTGAACGTCGGGTAGTCGACCGGGATCGGGCCGACCGGTCGTCCGCAGTACACCGCCTCCAGCTGCGGCCAGAGCCGATCGAAGCTCTCGGCGTCACCGGAGACGTGGTGGCAGACCAGCAGGACCGCGGTGGACCCGTCGTCCAGCGGCCGGATCAACGCCTTCAGCAGGGGTCCGTTGTCGAGGTCGAGCGGGGTGCGGTGGAACCGCTCGGCCTCCGTTGCCAGCTCCACCTCGCCGATCGGCCAGTCGCTGTTATCGATGGCCACGGCCGCGATCGGTTCGAGTGGGCGACGGGTGGCTCCGTACGACCACGACAGCGGCACGTGGGTGGCGGCCACGGCCCGGAGGGCGTGGCCGAAGCGGTCGTGGTCGATCGGTCCGGCGATGCGGTACAGCCGACCGACATTGAACATCACGTCGTGGGGCCGGGCCCCCTGTTCGTAAAGGATGGCGAGCTCGCCGGGCGACAGGGGAGGCGGCGCCTCGCTCGACCACCGCGCCGAGCTGGACGGGAGTGGAGGCGCGGTCGGGGCCGGGACGGCCTCGGTCTGCAGCGCCGTGGCCAGCTCCTTCGGGGTCGTGTAGAGGAACGCGAAGTCGTCGGGGACCACACGACCCAGCGCCTCGCCGAGGGCGACACCCATCTCGAGTCCGGCCAGGGAGTCGCCACCGAGGGCGAAGAAGTCGTCGTGGATGCCGATCGGCTCGATGCGGAGGATCCGCTCCCACACGGCGACGATCGTCGCCTCCAGCTCGGTCTCGGCTGCTACCTGCACCCCGGTGCTCGGCCGGTGGGTTCGCTCCGGCGGAGGCAGCGCCGAGGTGTCGAGCTTGCCGTTGGTGGTGAGCGGCAACCGCTCGACGGTCACGAACGCTCGTGGGACGGCATGAGCCGGTAGCGAATCGGCGAGGAACGCCCGCAGCTCGGCCGGGGTCGGCTCGTCTCGGCCGTCCGCTGGCTCGATCCAGGCGGTCAAGGTCTCCGGTGGGTTCGGCGTGTAGCCGATGGCGCCGAGCAACCGATCGACCTCGGCGAGGTCGATCTGATCGTCGAGCTCGGCGATGGCTTCGCCCCTGGTCTTGTGGCCCAACCGGACGTCCCACGCGTAGGGAATGGCGTAGTTGTGGTAGCCCTGCTCGTGAACGTGGGTGTGGATCCCGGCGGCGTTGATCAGGCAGTTGGTCGATCGACCGGTGTCGCTCGGTCGGACCCACGGCGCGTTGGTGTCGAGGTAGGCGTACAGCTCGGCCAGCTCGACGTCGACGTAGCGGTAGAAGTCGAGGTACTCGATTCGCTCGAACAGCTCGTCGTCGGCGAACACGGCGGTGTCGAGCAGCCGGTTCGGTCCGTCATCGATCCGGTGATAGGCCTTGCGGGCCTCGATGACCGCTCGGTCGATGGCCTCGGTGTCGAACCGGCCGCCTTCGAACTGCTGGGGGAGCAGGCGGGTCTCGAAGAGCTGGCCTCGGGACAGGCCGGTCACGATCAGCGGGATCCCGAGCTCGGCCGCGCGGTCGGTCGCAAGCGTATAGAGCGTCTTGTAGCAGCCGTGGCAAACGTTGGAATGGCGCTCGAGGCTGTCGCGGAAGATCTCGTTCATCACCTCGGTGGTGGCGAACTCATGGTCGAGACCCAGTTCGGTCACCGACCGGCGGACGTTGTCGATTGCCTCGGTGGAGATGAACCCGTTGTCGAGCGTGAGCACGTACGGCTCGAAGCCGAGGTCGACGAGCCGGTAGAGGGCATAGGTGGAGTCCTTGCCGCCGCTGAGGAGGTGGAGGCAGTCGTGGCGGCCGGTCCGCCGCGCTCGGGCCTCGTCCCGTTTGGCCAGCAGGTCGTCCTCGGTTCGGAACCAGGCTGCGACCTGGGGGGCGACCCGGTCGTAGTCCTGGCACACCGAGCACTGTCCGGCAGCGTCGTAGGTGACCCCGGGGACGTTCGACGCCAGTCCGCAACGGACGCAACGGGTCGCCGGGTCGGCGACGGTTGGCGACCACAGCCTGACCGCGGCGGCTCGGACGGCGGGGTGGGCGGCGACGGCGTCCTCCACCTCGGTCGGCTCTAGCCGGATCCCGCCGACCTTCACCTGCTCGTCGATCCGGCCCAGGTAGACGAGCGTCTCGGCGTCGGTGAGCCGGACGAGGTCACCCGAGCGGTAGAAGCGGCGACCATCGAGCTCGACGAACGGTGAACCGGATTGGTCGTTGGCACCATGGGTCGTGTCCGGTGCCCGGCCGTGCAGGTAGCCCGACGTGAGGCCGGGATGGGAGATGCACAACTCCCCGGCGCAGCCGAGCGGAACTCGAGCCAGGTCGGGACCGACGACCCTCAGGGTGACCCCTGGGGCGGGAACCCCGATCGGGACCTCGGGGTCGTCGCCGAGCTGGTCGGGGTCGATCCGGTGGATCATGCAGCCGACGACGGCCTCGGTCGGGCCGTACTCGTTGAACACGGCGAGATCGGGGCGGCCGGCGAGCAGGCGGCGGGCCAGGCCGGTCCCGAAGGCTTCGCCGCCGACCACGACGGTGGTGAGCCGGTGGTCGTCGGGCAGGATCCTGGCCAGCACCTCCAGGTGAGACGGTGTCGCCTTGCACCACGTCAGCCTCGTCTCGGCGGCCACCGCGCTGAGACCGGCCGGTCCGTCGGGTCGGATAACGACGAGCTCGCCGCCGGTCACCAGCGGTACGAAGAGGCTCGTCATCGTCAGATCGAAGCCGAGAGCGCTGAAGAGCGGTATCACCGGAGGGGGAGCGTGGGGATCGACGTAGCTCTCGATGGCGAAGCGGATGTAGCGGGCCAGACCCCGATGGGTGATCGGGACGCCCTTCGGCTCCCCGGTCGAGCCGGACGTGAACAGCAGGTAGGCCTCGTCGTCTTCCACCGGTCGAGAGGCAGCGCGTCGATAGGCAGCGGGTCGGGGAGAAGCCGGTCGGGGAGCGCTCGGGTCGGCCGGGTCGAGGACGGGGAGCGCGCTCAGCACGACCTTCGTCCCTGCACGCTCGGCCAGTCGGCGCCGGCGCCGCTGGGGTTGGCTCGGGTCGAGCGGCACGAACGAAGCACCGGCCACCAGGGTGGCGAGGATGGCGATGACCGCTTCTGCGCTGCGGGGGAGCTCGATCCCTACCCGCTGGCCCGGACCGACTCCTCGGTGCTCCAGCCACGAGGCGAGCGCCGTTGCGCGGTCCCACAGCTCGGCCCCGGTGAGGCGGTGCCCGCCGTCGCTGAGCGTGATCGAGTCGCGACCGGCGAGCCCCCACCGGAGCTGGTCGACGATCCCGGGGGTCGGGGAGTCGAAATCGGCTGTCGATTCCCAGGCGACGATCTCCCTCGCCTCGTCGGGTCCGAGCGTGGGCCCCGAGACCAAGCGGTCCGGTACGTCGACGAGGGCTTCCAGCACCGAGCGGAAGTGGCCAGCCGCACGGTTGAGGTGCCCCTCGTCGGCCCCGGCGTGGTTGACGTCGAGCGCCAACGTCTGGTCGTAGGCCGTGTACTGCACTCGGAGCAGATGGGACGCATCGATAGCTCCGGAGTGGATCCACGTTGTCGCAGTCGGTACCGACCCGAACGCACCGACACCGGCCCTGGCGATCACGTTCACGACTGCGGCGTAGTCGGCCGCCGGGGCC
>JAOTYQ010000522.1 GCA_029861725.1 Acidimicrobiia bacterium
GGATCAAGGTCGTCGAGCTGTCGATGTACGTGCAGGGACCAGTGGCGGGATTGACGCTGGCCAGTCTCGGCGCCGACGTCGTGAAGATCGAGCAAGTCGGCCGGGTCGACCACATGCGCAATTTCCACAGCGTGTTCGGCATCACCTTTGATGATCGGGGCCGGGAGTGGCTCTATGCCTCGCTCAACCGGAACAAGCGGGCCGTCGCCCTCGACATCGTGTCCGACACCGGATCCGAGGTGTTCCACCGGCTGATCGCCGGGGCCGACGTGTTCGTCACGAACCTGCGGGAAGCCGGGCTCCGCCGCTATGGCGCCGACCCCGAGTCGCTGCTTGCCGTCAACCCCCAGCTCGTGTATTGCCGGGGCGCCGGATTCGGTACCCGGGGCCCGTTGGCCGACGATCCCTGCCAGGACACGGTCGGCATGGCCTTCGCCGGTTTCATGGACACGACCGCCCCGTCGGAGGTTCCCAACTACCCGCCGGGCTCGATGAGCGACATCCTCACCGGCACCAACATGGCCTCGGGGGTGATGGCCGGCCTCCTGAAGCGGGCCACGACCGGCAAGGGCTGCGTCGTCGGCACGTCGCAGACCCAGGCGCTGCTCTGGCTCCAGCTGCAGGGCGTCGGGGCGGCGGCCAACCTCGGCGAGCGGCTCGAGCGGTTCGGGCCCGACCGGACGACCAACCCGCTCTTCACGGTCTACGAGACCGCCGACGGTTGGATCGCTATCGCCGCCCTCGCCCACTACCAGTGGGAGGAGCTGGCGGCCGCCATCGACGTGGAACACCTGCTGGCCGATCCCCGCTTCGCTCGCTTCGAGGACCTCCAGATCAACCGCGACGCCTTTCGACCGATCCTGGCCGACCATCTCCGAGCCCAGACCACCGACCACTGGTGGAAGGCGATACGGGGGTCCTCGGTGTGGGTCTCTCCGGTCAACCGGGTCGAGGACCTGGCCGACGATGAGCACATCCTGGCCAACGAGTATCTCGTCAGGTTCGACGACGGCTTCGTCGGCCCGCCCGGCCTCGTCGATGTCGACGAGTGGCGAGGAGCCCGCGGCCTGGCCGCCGACTACGGGGAGCACACCGACGAGTTGCTGGCCGAGCTCGGCTATGACGAAGAACAAATCCTGCGACTCAAGGCCGAGGGGGCGGTGTGGTGAATCGACCGTCGGTCAGACGCTGCCTTGGTCGAGAGCCGGGATGGCGCCGCAGGACGCCTCCAAGCGACCTCGCTATTGCCCCGAGGGGATCAGCATCGGCGGTGGTGGAGCCACGAAGCGACCCGACAAGGCTTCCTGGGCGAGGAACTCGTCTATGGCCTCTGCGATGAGCTCACCACGATCGATGCCGCGCCGGGCGGCGACCCGATCGAGACGGACGGCGTCGCTCGAAC
Organism: Acidimicrobiia bacterium; assembly: GCA_029861725.1. Classification (GTDB taxonomy): domain Bacteria; phylum Actinomycetota; class Acidimicrobiia; order Acidimicrobiales; family SZUA-35; genus CADEDH01. Next base: position 1,403 of record JAOTYQ010000522.1, read on the forward strand.
TGATCCGTGCCGTGACGATCAGTCCCTTCTCGCCATTCGGTGCCTCATCTTCGCTCATCGGCCGTCTCCGCGCCGGTTCGTCAGCCTGCGGCGCTGCGCCCGACTTCATTGTTGCCGTCGACTGCACGAAGTGCGAGTGGAAGCTGCGTGAGGCGTCGTCGCTGGCGCGGTGCACGCCCTACGTCCGGGAGGTGCCGGCATCGACATGGTTGCCAGCATCGTCGTGCGTCTCGTGGCTCGAGACCCTTCGTTCGCCTGTACGACGAACGGTGCAGCGCAGCTGGACATGTGGCCGCCCGCCAAAACCGCGCCTCATGGGCCGGCAAACGCAACAGGTCCACTGTGGGGGTAGCGAGTGCGAGGCATGGCCGAAGCACGACCTGAGCGGGGTCACTCATCGACGGTGACCGGCAAGGTCACGGAGCTGCCTTGCCGAGGGTCATGTATCACCGCGTGAGCCGTGACCTCTAGACGATCATGCGAAGGCTCACTCGGATAGCGCTCTCCGTTCTCACCATCGGTGCAGTTGTGTACGTCATCGACATCCGCAGCGACGAGCGAGTCGGCGTCCGCGACAACATCGAGGATGCCCTCTCCGCGGTCCACGACCTGATCGCCGATGCGGACCTGGTTCCCGATGACGTGTTCGGCTCGGAGGAGAACGCCATCCTTCATCCGATGCCGCCGCTCGGGAATATCGACTGCTGCTTCTGACCGACCATCAACGGTCCTCGAAGCTCACGAGGATCGCAGCGTTGGCGATCACCAGGAGATCGGGACCGGCAGGAGCCGGCACGTCGAGACCGCCCACGGTCGGGATCACTGTCACCGTGCCGTAGGGGACCTCGGCCGCCACCGCGTCGCAGTCGACCGAGTCGGGCTCGGCCACACCGATCCGCACCTCGATGTGCATGTCGTGATGGGTCTTGTCGGTCACGGCGAAGAAGTTCAGGCTGCTATGGCGCAGGGCGTCCGACACCGCCCGCTTGGCCGCCTTGGTGTAGTCGCCGCCGTGGACGTCAACGCCCATCCCCATCTCGGTTATCCAGCGCTGTAGGGCCATCAGCGGGACCCTATCCGACCGGCGCTCACCGATTCCGGTGCCGGCTCGCCGATGGCGAAGACGAACAGCAGCGCCGTAGCCACCCCGACCCCGGCGAGCACGAGCGCCGAGGCACCGAGATCGGCCTGGTCGGCGACGATCCCAACGGCCAGCGGGCCGAGGATGCGACCCAGGTCGGCGAGGAGCCGGAGGAGGCCGAGGAACTCGGCCGGGTTCTCGGCCGGGGCTAGATCGGTCGACAGTGTCAGCATCGTGCCCGAGCCGATGCCGTTGCCGAAGCCGATGAGGAGCGCGGCCGCAGCCAGCGTCCCGAACGACTGAGCGAGCGGTAGCGAGGCGAGGCCGGCGGCCATGATCACGAAGGACGGAACGATGGCGTACAGCCGTCCGAAGTGATCCATCAGCCAGCCGGCAGCGGGGAAGAGCAACAGGTCGAGCCCACCAGCGATCGCCACGACGATCCCGACGTCGCTGAGGTCGAGCCCGATCGCGTCCCCGTACAGCGGGATCAACGTGAGGCGACCGACTCGGACCAGCGACGCACCCATCTGGCCGAGCCCGGCCAGCCCGATCACCCGGCCGTGGCTACGCATGACGCCCCGCACCCCCTGGGACGCATTGCGCCGTTGCGCCGAGGGTCGCCCGTCGGTCCCCGGGCCGGCCAGGAGGGCGGCGACGAGCGCCGCCGTCAGCAACCCCGCCGACACGGCGAACGTCGGTCGGAAGCCGATGCTCTCGCCGAGGAACCCTCCGGCCAAGGGGCCCACCAGCAGCGCCACGCGGCCGATGCCGCCGTACAACGACATCAGCCGTCCCCGGATCACGAGGCCGATCGCCCGTCTCGCGTAGGCCTGGCGAGCCAGCAACCGGGCTGACTGGCCGGCGCCGGCCACGAGGCACGCAACGAACGGCAACCAGATCCCCGTCGTCAGCGCCAGTGCCAGGGTGCCGGCGGCGCTGAGGGCGATCCCGGCGATGAAGCCCCAGCGCTCCCCGCGGCGTTGTATCAGTGCCCCGCTCGGGAGGTTGCCGACGAGCCCGCCGACCGCAGCGGCGGCCAGCACAACCGAGATCAGCGTGAGAGAGGTGGTCTGCTCGGCCAGGTACAGCGGAAGGGTGGGAACCAACATCATCGCCCCGGTCGTCGCCAGTAGCGACGGCACGTAATACCGCAGACTCAGGTGGCGGGCGCCGGTGGCGAGATCGGTGATCGGCTCGGTTGCCGTCCCGCTGGTCCCCGCCGTGCTCAGGGCGCGGCCGGGGTCTGCGGATAGTCAGGGTACGAGTCCTTGAACACCCCGCTGTGGAGCAGAACCTCGGCGGTCGGCGTGTCCGTTGCGGTGTCGACCAGGGTGTTGCGGATCCAGTAGGACTCGGTGCGCCGGCTCTCCGCGAGGGCGATGATCTCTCGTTCGACGCGGTACGCCCGGTCGATGAGCACCGGTGAGCCGAGGAGCTTGACCTCGAGGTCGACGAACAGCCCGATCGACGGCTGCCGCACCCGGAAGCCGCTCTCGCGGGATCCGGAGTTGGCGAGGACGCTCAGCATCTCGATCGGCACGGCCGCAGCTCCCCAGGGCGTCTCGGAGCCGGCCGCAGGGTCGTGCCAGGCCAAGGTCTCGGTGATCGTGGCCAGCTTGCGGCGCAGGGTGAACGGGTACATGTCGCCGTAGTGCACGTCCGGACCGGTCGACACGATGCTGGGCTCGGCCCCTCGTTGCCCGACCGAGAGCTGGTCGAGGATGACCAAGCCGGACGGGGGATTCGACCTGGCCCGCTCGAGCCGGGAGCCCAGCTCGGTCTCGCCGTGGTCGGGTCCGACCGACGCCGTCCCGGTCAGCACTGGCGTCCCGTCGGCCTTGGCGGCGTCGATCCGGACCAGCTCGGCCCCCGGACCGGGGGTGGTCACCGAGGCCTGCACCTCCTCACCGTCGACCACCATGTTGAGGAAGTGGGCGCTGAGGCACCCGTCGGTGAACCAGCGCTCG
>JAOTYQ010000420.1 GCA_029861725.1 Acidimicrobiia bacterium
CGGATGCAACCGAGCAAGCGCACAAAGCGGATACCGCGGTCGAGCCTGCGCCCGAACCCGGTGGTGACGAGGGCGGCGAAGCGGACACTGCGGTCGAGCCTGCGCCCGAACCCGGTGGTGACGGGGCTGACGAGGTGGGCTCCGCCCCGCCAGCTGCGGCCCCCGAGGCCCACAGCTCGGCTCCCGCGCCGCCGCCGGCCCCGCCCGGGGCGACCCCAGCCGGACGCCCCCCGGCACCCGGAGCCCCACCGCGGCCGCCCAAGCCCACCGGACGGGTGGTGGAAGGGGTCGTCAGCTCCGTCAGCTCCGAGGAGGTCGAGCTCACCCTCGACGACGGACGCCCCGCGGTCATCAACCGCCGGAACTTCGGTCCGAACAACGAGGACCCCGCATCGGTGCTCTCGGTCGGCGACCGGGCGTTCGGAGCCGAGCTGGCTCGGGAGGACCCGAAGGCCCGCGTCGTGCTGTCACGGGCGTGGGCGCTGAAGAAGCTCGCTTGGGAACGAGTTCTCCAGGCTGCGAGCGCCAAGACCACGCTGACCGGCAAGGTCACGTCGGTCGGCGCCAAAGGTGTGGTCGTCGACGTCGGCCTCCGCGGTTTCGTACCGACGTCGCACCTCGAGCTCGAGCCGGTGGCGGACCTGTCGCCCTATCTCGACCAGGTGCTCGAGCTGAAGGTGCTCGAAGCCGATCCCCAGCGCGAGCGACTCGTGCTGAGCCGGCGGTCGCTCCTGCTCAAGGAGCAGCGCAAGAAGGCCCAGGAGCTGCTGACAAGCCTGAAGCCGGGCGAGTCCTGCCGTGGTCGGGTCACCTCGATCACGAACTACGGGGCCTTCGTCGACCTGGGAGGGGTCAATGGACTCGTCCACCTGTCCGAGCTGTCGTGGAAGCGCGTCCGACGACCCAACGACGTCGTGGCGCTCGGCGACGAGGTCGAGGTCCGCATCCTCGATGTCAAGGCCAAGAAGCGCCGGGTCAGCCTCTCGCTCCGCCAGATGCGGCCCGATCCGCTGACCGAGCTCGAAGTCGGGCAGATCTACCGAGGTCCGGTCACCCGCCTCGTCGATTTCGGCGCCTTCGTCGCCATCGGCGAGGTCGAGGGACTCGTTCACCTCTCCGAGCTCGCCGAGTACCGGGTGTCGACCCCCGAAGAAGTAGTGACGCCGGGCGAGGAGGTCGGCGTGAAGGTCCTGTCGATCGATCCGAAGCGCAGACGAATCGAGCTGTCGATCCGGCAAGCCGCAGAGTTCGGCGGCTGACCCTCGGTGGTCGACGTGGCGTCCGACGACGAAGCGGCGATCGTCGCCTATGCCGCGGAGCTGATCGCTGCCATCGAGGCCGCGCTCGGGCCTTGGGTCATGGCGGCGGTGGCCCACCGGCACCCGCGCCCGCTGCCACCGGAGGTCGAGGAGGCGGCCGCCATTGCGGCCGAGGAGGCCGTGGTCGATGTCGGGCGCCGGGTAAAGGAGCTGCTGCTTCTCGACATCGACGATCAGTGGACCAACCCGCTGGCCATCGTTCGCACCGCCACGGCCTATCCCACGGCCATACTGGCCGAAGCCGGGGTGCCGCCGGTGCCCCGCGACGCCAGCGACATCCGGATCAATCCCGACGACCTCTACGCCCTCGCCCCCGCCACCTTCGGTGATCTCGGCGATGGCGTTCACGAGCCGGGTCTGGTCTGGGGTGCCGCCAAGGCCCACCTGCATCTGAGTCGACGACGACAGGAGGCAAAGAAGTGATCGCCGCCCACGTACCGAACCTCTTCGACCGGTCCCGCTTCGGGGGACAGGCCACGTTCGTCGAGTCGCCGTCCGAGGCCGCAGCGTGCAAGCCGCGCCTCGTGATCGTCGATCTCGATCGGTGCGACGATCCCGAAGGGTTCCGCATTCCCGACACCACCGTGATCGGGTTCGGGCCGCACGTCGACTCGGCGCTCCACGCTCGGGCCATGGCCGCCGGCTATCACGAGGTGCTGCCGCGGTCGGTGTTCTTCCGCCGTCTTCCCGAACTGCTCGCCGCCAGCGTCGAGAGCGGTTGATCGCGGTGGCGAAGAGCGCAGGGCCTCTCCTCACCGCACCCGATCTGCACGGTCGGGCTTATGCGGAGGCGCACAGCGACACGACCGACGAGTGGTTGCGGTCGATCTATCGACAAGCCCTCGGCGACACCCCCGATCTGGCCCTGGTCGCTGTCGGCGGCTATGGCCGGCGAGAGCTCTCGCCCTACAGCGACGTCGACGTGATCCTGATCCACGACGACATCGACGACTACGCCGACGCCGCTGAAGCGCTCTGGTACCCGGTGTGGGATCGTGGGCTCAAGATCGGCTATGCCGTCGTCACCGCCGAACAGGCCGAGACCCTAGCCGCCGAGGAGCTCCACTGGGCGACCGCATTCCTCGCCACCCGCCTCGTCGCCGGCGACGACCGGATGCTGGCTGCGCTCGATGCCGCGGCCACGAAGGTCTGGGCCGCCAACGGGGACGAGCTCCTCGCTCAGCTCGCCACATCGGTCCACGAGCGACACGAGCGACACGGCGATGCGGCGTTCCAGATCGAGCCCCACTTGAAGGAGGGACGGGGCGGGCTGCGCGACCTCCACGCGCTTCAATGGGCGGCGACGGTCAGCGACGGCTTCCTCGACGACCTGCTGCTCGATTTCGACACCGACGCCGACCTGTTGCTGGCGGCCAGGATCGAGCTGCACCGCTCGATGGGTCGGGCCGGGGACGTGTTGACGCTCGACGCCCAGGACGACGTGGCGGCCGCTCTCGGCGAAGTCAGCGGTCACCAGCTCATGGTGCACGTCGCCCAGGCCGCTCGTCGCATCGCGTGGCAAAGCGATGAGGCCTGGTCGCGCTGGGAGCGCCGGACCGGCCGGGCCCGGCTGTCGATCGGCAACGGGAAGCCGATCCCAACCGAGTTCGGTCTCGTCGAGGGGCAGCTCGAGCTGACCGAGCGAGCCGATCCGGCGACCGACCCGCTCGTCGTCCTCCGCCTGGCCCTCACCGCGGTGATCGCCGACCGGAAGATCGGCCGGGCCAGCCTGCGTCGCATTCGAGACGTCGGCTCCCCGCTGCCCGAGCCGTGGCCGGCCGAGGCGAGGCGGTTGTTCGCCGATATCTTCCTCGGAGGGCGGGGCGCGATCGCCGTGGTCGAGGATCTCGACCAGTACGGACTGATGGCCCGCCTCCTTCCCGAATGGGAGGCGGTGCGGTGTCATCCACAGCGCAACGTGATGCACACCTACTCTGTCGACCGGCACCTCTGCGAGGCGGCGGCAAACGCGTCGGCTCTCGCCGACCGGGTCGAGCGAGCGGACCTGCTCGTGATGGGCGCGCTGTTCCACGACATCGGGAAGGGCTACGAGGGCGATCACACCGAAGTCGGCATGGAGATCATCGCCAAGATGGCCGAGCGGATGGGCTACCCCGACGACGAGGTCGCAGTGCTCGTCGACCTGTGCCGCCACCACCTGCTCCTCCCCGATGTCGCGACCCGCCGTGACCTGTCGGATCCGGGCACGATCAGCGCGGTCGCGGCGGCCGTCGACACCGTCGAGTTCCTCGACCTGCTCGCCGCGCTGACCGAGGCCGACTCGATCGCCACCGGGCCATCGGCCTGGGGAGCCTGGAAGGCAGGCCTCCTCCGAGACCTCGTCGACCGCACCGCCGAGGTGCTCGACGGAGTGTCGCCGGCGGAGGTTGTGGTCGCCGAGTTCCCGACCCCGGAGATGATCGACGTAATGGCCGACGGGCGCCGGATGATCGAGGGCGACGACACGACCTTCACCGTCATCGCCCCCGACGAGCCCGCACTGTTCAGCCGGATGGCCGGCGTCCTGGCCGTGTCCGGTTATGACGTGCTCGACGCGATGGCGTACTCGACCGCAGACATGGCGGCGTGCCAGTTCACCGTGCAGCTTCCGACGAGCGGAGCGGTCGACTGGGCGCGGGTGGTCGACAACGCCAACCGGGCTCTCGATGGGCGCATGGCGCTCACCGCCCGGGTTCGTCAGCGGGCGGCGAGCTACGGCCGCTATCGGCGCCGACTCTCGGCGACCCCACCCCGCCGCGAGGTGATCGTCGACAACGCGATCTCTGATGTCGCGACCGTCGTCGAGGTGCACGCCGCCGACACGGTCGGCCTGCTGTTCTGGATTACCCAGGCGCTGGCCGAGCTCAGGCTCGACATCCGCAGCGCCAAGGTGCAGACCTTCGGCCCGCAAGCAGTCGACAGCTTCTACGTGTGTGACATGGCCGGTCGGAAGCTCTTCGAGGGGGATCTCCTGCAGGAGCTCGACCTCGCCATCCGCGAAGCCGTCGGTGAGGAGGACCCGTGAGCCGAGAAGCCGAACTGATTCGCTGGTCGGAGGCGCTGGCCGGGATCGCCCGGACCGGTCTCGGCTTCACGGAGAACCGCTTCGAGGCCGAGCGGTACGAGGAGATCCTGGAGATCGCCGCCGAGATCAAGGCCGCGTCCTTCGACGGGCGCCTCGCAGAGGGAACCGGTTCGCAGCAGATGGTGGAGACCGCACGCACCGAGTGGCTGCGGATCGTCGGCTCAGGGGTCGCCGGCTACGTCACCCCCAAGGTGGCGATCGGAGCCGTGGTCGGCGACGACGACGGCCGGATCCTGCTGATCCAGCGGGCCGACTCCGGCGTGTGGTTGTATCCGACCGGATGGGCCGACGTCGGCTACTCGCCGTCGGAGGTGGCGGTGAAGGAGGTTCGGGAGGAGACCGGGATCCGGTGCGAAGTGCTCCGCCCGCTGGCGATCATCGACGGCCTGCGGGCCGGTTTCAGCCGCATCCCGCTCTACAGCATCGTCTTCCACTGCCGGGCGACGGGCGGGGAGCTGGCCGCCCACCCCCAGGAGTGCCTCGACGTCGGCTGGTTCGACCGCGATGCGCTACCTCAACCCCTGGCCAACGGCGACCAGTGGAGCGAGCTGGCGTTTCGCGCCATCGACGGCGAGAACGATGAGCTCCACTTCGACGAACCCCGCCGCCCAGTCTGGAAGCGCCCCTCCGGGGGTCAGTGAGCTCGACCACCCGCACAGGCGCGAGTTTCGCCTACGGCGAAACTCGGTAAGTGACGAGCGCAGCGAGGAACGGCAGTGAGGAGCGCAGCGAGGAACGGCAGTGAGGAGCGCAGCGACCAACGACAGGGACGACCACCCGCGCAGGCGCGAGTTTCGCCTACGGCGAAACTCGGTAAGTGAGGAGCGCAGCGAGGAACGGCAGTGAGGAGCGCAGCGAGGAACGGCAGTGAGGAGCGCAGCGAGGAACGACAGGGACGACCACCCGCGCAGGCGCGAGTTTCGCCTACGGCGAAACTCGGTAAGTGAGGAGCGCAGCGAGGAACGGCAGTGAGGAGCGCAGCGAGGAACGGCAGTGAGGAGCGCAGCGAGGAACGGCAGTGAGGAGCGCAGCGAGGAACGGCAGTGAGGAGCGCAGCGAGGAACGGCAGTGAGGAGCGCAGCGA
>JAOTYQ010000158.1 GCA_029861725.1 Acidimicrobiia bacterium
GAGTTTCGCCTACGGCGAAACTCGGTAAGTGAGGAGCGCAGCGAGGAACGACGTTCACCGGTCGCGGAGGTACTCTTCGAGCTCCTCGATCAGGGCGGCGCCGGACTCGGGCCGCATGCTGTCGTAGGTCTCCTCGAGCTGGGCGACATACGCCCGAGTCTCGTCGTTGTCGTCGACGAGCTCGGAGATCTGCCGCTCGTAGGCCGCGGCCCCGATCTCGAGCGCGGTGGTCGGGATCGACAGATCGAGCAGCTGGCTCACCCGCTCCACCAACGCCAGCGCGGCCTTTGGCGACGTCGCGTTCGGAACGTAGCCGGGGATCGTGCCCCACAGCGACACCGAGCCGGTGCCGTGGACGCGCAGCGCGTCGTGGAGCACCCCAACGATCCCAGTCGGGCCCTCGTAGGTCGACGGCTCCAGATCGAGACGCTCGTTCAGCTCGGCGTCGTACCCTGAGCTGTACACCGTCGCCGGGCGGGAGTGCACCACATCGGCGATCAACGCCCCGAGCGACACGACGAGCTTGACGTCGAACTCGTCGATCATCGAGACGATCTCCCGGGTGAAGGTCCTCCACCGCAGCTGCGGCTCGATACCGACCAGGATCAGCAGATCGCGTTTCGCCTTCGGCAGCTGGATTGCCGCGAACTCGTTCGCCGGCCAGTCGATGTGGCGCTCGCCGTCGTCGAGGCGAACGAACGGGCGGGTGGTCGCGAAGTCGTAGAACGGCTCCGGATCGATCTCGGCGAAGGTCTCGCCGCCGAGGCGGTCGCGGACATGGCGGGCGGCGGTAGTGGCGGCATCGCCGGCGTCGCCCCAGCCCTCGAAGGCCGCGATCATGATCGGATCACGCAACTCGGGGCGCTCGGCGGTCCAGTGCAGGTACTCCACACCGTCCACGTTAGCGTTGACCGACGGCTCAGGGCCTGTCGGTCGAGAACACGGCTGGGGAAGGGTCCCCGGGGCCGCAAACGGGCGCCTCGGTGTCGCCATACTGGGGCGGTGCAGATCAACGAGGTCACCGCAGTCACCGACGACGTGGTCACCGCCTTCGAGCGGCTGATCCCGCAGCTTTCGTCGTCGAACCCGCCACCGAGCCGGGAGTTCCTCACCCGGATCGTCGAGTCCGATGCGGCGATCTTGCTCGTCGCCGAGGAGGGCGGCGAGATCCTCGGCAGCCTCACGCTCGTCGTGTTCCCGATCCCCACGGCGATCCGGGCGTGGATCGAAGACGTCGTCGTCGACGAGGCCGGGCGGGGCCGAGGCGTGGGTAACGCGCTGAACGCCGAGGCGCTGGCTCGTGCCGCAGCGCTAGGGGCGAAGACGGTCGACCTGACCTCTCGGCCCAGCCGTGCGGCCGCCAACCGGCTGTACCGCAGACTCGGGTTCGAGAAACGGGAGACCAACGTCTACCGCTACGAGCTGTGACCGTGAGCCGAAGCGGAGCGGCTCAGCTCGACGAGATCGTCGTCTCCAAGGCGAGGTCGGCCGGCTGCAGGCGCGAGATCCGCCCACCCTGCTCGAGCACGTAGACCTCCCCGTCGTGGCCCTGCCCGAAGCCGATCACGTTCTCCGGGACCCGATCGAGCCGCAGCGGTGCCACCTTGGCCGAGCCGTCGGCCAATGGTTGCAGTCCGAAAACCTCCCCTGAGCAAACGTCGGCGAACACGTATACGCCCGACAGCTCGGGGGCCGACGGCCCCCGGTAGACATGTCCGCCGGTGACCGAGCACCGGCTGCCGTCGTGGCCGTAGGTGTGGATCGGGGGCGTGTGGTCGGGCGGAGGATCGCCGGCGAAGGGGTCGTCGCCCTCCGTGAGGTTCCAACCGAAGTTCGCCCCCCGGCCCGGGTCCGGGCCGGGAACGAAGTTGATCTCCTCGAACCGGTCCTGCCCGACGTCGCCGATCCACAGGTCGCCGGTGATCGGGTCGAACGAGAACCGCCACGGGTTCCGCAGGCCCCAGCTCCAGATCTCGGGCGCACCGCCGCCAGCCGCGAACGGGTTGTCGGGCGGAATCGTGTAGCTGGCCGACGCCGACGGTGTCGGGTCGATGCGGAGGATCGTTCCCAGCAGGGTCGAGGTGTCCTGCCCGCTGCCGAGCGGGTCGTTGGCGCTGCCTCCATCACCGACCGCTGCATAGAGGAGGCCGTCGGGACCGAAGGTGAGGTCACCGCCGTTGTGGTTGCTGAACGGCTGCTCGATCCGCAGCAGGATCCGCTCTGCCCCGAGATCGGCGGTGGTGGCGCCGATCGGGAACTCGGAGATCACGTTGAAGAACTCCCGATCGGTGTAGTGCAGGTAGAGCTTCGCCCCGTCGGCCGAGAACGCCATGCCGAGCAGGCCGCCCTCGCCGCTGGCGTCGACCTGGTCGCTGATGTCGAGCACGACGGCGGTCGATTGGGCCAGGGTCTCGGTGCCCGCTGCCTCGTCCAGTGTTCGCTCGATGAGCCTGACCCGCCCAACTCGTTCGGCCAGCCACAGATCGTCGCTGCCGGGACGAGACACGAGCGTCGTCGGTTCCGCCATCGATCCGACCGGGAGCAGGGTGAGGTCGAGCTGGTCCCAGGGGCCGGCCGGCGTGGTGGCGGTCGCCGGGTCGTCGGCCTCGCCCGCATCGTCGCCGGGATTCGAGGAGTCGTCCGAACCGTCGCCGGTCGCCGTGTCGCCGGCCGGCGGGAGGGTGGAGGCTGCGCCGTCGTTCCCGTCCTCGGACGATTCCCGCGCGGTGTCGGCGCTGACTCCGGCGCCTCCGTCGTCGGCGGCGAGCGGTTCGTCCCCGCTGTCGCCGCAGGCTCCGGCCAACAGCGCAAGGCCGGCCACGAGCCCTGCGGTCCGGTGCCCCCAGCAGAACCGGTTTGTCATCGACATGTCGGGCCATTGTGGCGTAGGAGGTGGCGAATTGCTCGTCGGGTCACCGCTACCCTGTCGGGGTGGACCTGGACGCCGCTCGACCTCGCCTGCTGGCCGCCGCCGTGGCCCGGCGGAGCATCGCAGCGCGCTACCTGGCCGTGTCGGCCGTCAACGTGGTCAACCACCAGATCCTCCTGAACCTTGCCAATTCGGGCTGGGACTGGGGCGGCGGCGTATCCAATGTGTTCGCCGCAGTCATCTCCGCCATCCCGGGCTACCTGCTCAGCCGGTATTGGGTCTGGGAGGTTCGGGGCTCGAACAGCCTCCGAGCGGAGATCCTCCCGTTCTGGTCCCTGGCCATCGTCGGTCTCGTGCTCTCGACGGCGATGGCAGAGGCGGCCGATCGGCTCCTCGGCTCCGGCTTGCCGGTTGCGCTGGCCAGCCTCGCCGGTTACTTCATCGTCTGGGTACTGAAGTTCCTCATCCTCGATCGCATCTTCGAGCGCTCGGCCCGGCGTCAGGAGGAGCTGGTCGCATCGTGACCGGCGCCTTGACAAGCGCTGAGCTGGCCGTCGCCCGTCGGGCCCGTGGGTTCATGCCGCCGGACGAGGGCGAGGCGTTGGCGGCGGCAGCTGCGGATGCGGACGTCGGCCTCGGTCCGTTCCTCGAAGTAGGTAGTTACTGCGGCAAGTCGGCGTGCTACCTCGGACCGGTCGCCCGTCGGCTAGGGACCATCCTCTACTGCCTCGACCATCATCGTGGCTCGGAGGAGAACCAACCGGGCTGGGAGCACCACGAACCCGACTTGGTCGATGCCCGAGTGGCCAAGATCGATACGCTGCCCCACTTTCGCCGGACGGTCCACGACGCAGGGCTCGAAGACGTCGTCGTGGCCCTCGTCGGCGATGGCCCGACGATCGCTCGGCACTGGGCAACGCCGCTGTCGGCGCTGTTCATCGACGGCGGCCATGGTGAGGAGCCCGCCCACCTCGACTACTCGGGGTGGACCCCGAAGCTCCGCTCCGGGGGGCTCCTGTTGATCCACGACGTGTTCACCGATCCGGCCGCGGGGGGACAGGCTCCCCATGATCGGATCTATCGCCCGGCCCTCGATTCCGGCTCGTTCGAGGAAGTGTCGGCCTCCGGTTCGTTGCGGGTGCTGCGCCGAGTCTGAGCCGGCGCCGAGCTGGGCGCCACGTCCGGGGTCCGACCGGTCGTCAGTCGTGCACGGTGAAGAGCGTGCTGGTCGGGTTGGCGCCGTCGATGGCGTCGGCGGCCAGGATCACCGCAGCGGCGGTATAGGAGCTGCGCTCACGTTCGGGGAACAGCGCAGCCTCCGGATAGACGAGCCCGGTGACGTAGCTGCCGTCGGGATGGCGATGGATCTGGGTCCAGGCGAAGAGCTCGAGCGCCGATCGCCGGTCTCCGGCCGCAAGGAGGGCGATGGCACACTCGCAGGTCTCGGCTGCGGTGACCCAGGGCCTATCGGCTACGCACCGCACCCCCTTCCCGGCCATCACGAACTCGTCCCACCGGTCGACGAGGCGAATCGCCCCGTCGGCCCCGGTGAGGGCTCCGGTCAGGACCGGGTAGTACCAGTCCATGGCCCAGCGGTCCTTGGGGGCGAAGGCGCTCGGCACGTTGGCGATCGTCTCGACGAGCCGGCTCCGTGCCTCCTTCCACCAGGGGCGCTCGTGGTCGAGCATCCCGGCCAAGCGGAGCCCGCAGAGCAGGCTGTGGCTGATCGACGATGATCCGGTGAGCAGGGCGTAGCTCCACGGCATGCCGTCGGTACGGCGGGCCCACAGCACCTCGCCCTGCTGGGTCTGCAGATCGAGCACGCAGTCGAGGGCCCGATCGACGACCGGGAACATGGTCTCGGCGAAGCCGGCGTCCTTCGTGGCGAGGTAGTGATGCCACACCCCGGTCGCGACATAGGCCACGCAGTTCACATCGATCTTGGGGTCCTCGACGCGGTCGGCGAGGTAGTAGTTGTGCCAGCTCCCGTCGGCCCGTTGGCGGTCGGCGAGCCACTGGTACGCGGCCTCGGCTTCGGCGATCCGGCCGACGGTGCTGAGCGCCATGGCTGCCTCGATGTGGTTCCAGGGATCGGCGTGGCCCCCGGGGAACCACTCGATCATCCCCGAGCCGAGCTGCAGCTCGGCGATCGTGTCGCCGGTTGCGTCGAGCTGCTCGGCGCTCGCGATGCCGTCGACCGCCGGGGTTCTCATGCCGCCCTTCCTTCCGAGTCGGGAGCGCCGCTGACGGCCACCGGGTCGGGACGATCGGCATAGACCACCAGGCTCTTGCCGAGCACCGGGTTCAGGACGCGCTCGGCCATCCGGGTCAGGCGTGGGGCGTCGGTGATGTCCCAGGTCAGCAGGCGGAGATAGGTCTTCACCAGCGGATGGTCGGCGTTGTCGATGCCGACCGCGCACTTGAGCCACCAGTACGGGCTGTGGAGGGCATGCGCCCGGTGAGTGCCGATCACCGCGAAACCGGCCCCGGTCAGCTTGGTGTCCAGCTCGGGCTGGCCGTAGATGCGGACGTGGCCACCGGGGCTCTTCGGTGCGTGGTAGGCGTCGCTCAGCCACCAGCAGATCTGCTCCGGGATGGCGGCCGGAACGGTCGCCGCCAGCCGGCCTCCTGGCGTGAGGACCCGGTACAGCTCGGCCATGGCCCCGAGATCGTCGGGCACGTGCTCGAGCACCTCGGAGGCGATGACGCGATCGAAGCTTCCATCGCCGAACGGCAGCCGAAGCCCGTCGGCCTGGACGACCGAGGTCAGCCCACCCGGAAGCTGGTCATCGAGATACATCGCGGCGAACGTATCGTTGGTGGCGACCAGCTCGTCGTGGGCGAGATCGACCGCAACGACATCGGCCCCGCGACGGGCCGTCTCGAAGGCGTGACGACCGAAGCCGGCACCGAGGTCGAGCACACGCATGCCGGATCGTAGTCCGAGGCGATCGTAATCGACGGTGAGCATCAGCCGTCCGCTTCGTCCCTAGCCGCTCGGGCCTGGCGCTCCTGTCGTAGGGCGAGAACCTCGCGGTACTGGCCGACGGTGTTTTTCGCGGTCTGGCGCCACGTGTAGAGGCGGGTCACTCGCTCCCGGCCGGCGGCACCGAGTCGGGCTCGCAGGTCCGGGTCGTTGAGGCCGCGGCGAAGCGCGGCGGCCAGCGAGTCGACCTCGCCGGGCTCGCACCGCAGGACGGTCTCGCCGTCGGTGCCGGTCACCTCTGGCAGCGCCCCGCCGGAGGTCGCGATCAGCGGCGTCCCGGTTCCCATCGCCTCGACCGCCGGGAGGGAGAACCCTTCGTAGAGCGACGGGACGACAGCCAGCTCGGATTGGGCGTACAGCTCGACGATCCGCTCGTCGGGCACCCCGGTGACGAACTCGATGACGTCGGCCAGCCCGAGCCGTTCGATCAGGTCTGCCGATCGGCCGCCTTTCTTCGCCCGGCCGATCACCGTGAGCGACACGTCGCGTTCGGTTCGAAGCTTCGCCATCGCCTCGAGCAGGAAGCGAAGACCCTTCAGCTCCACATCCGCGCTGGCGGTGGTGATCAGCCGACCGGGGATTCGTTCGACCCCCGGTAGGGGGCGAAAGAGCTCGGGGTCCACGCCAACATGGACCAGCCGCATGCGGTTGCGGTCGACGCCCATGTCGTTGGCTATGTCGTCGATCGAGTTTTCGGAGACAACGACGATCCGTGGCATCCGGCGAGCGACCCTGGCCTGCATCTTCACGAAGCTGTACCAGCGGTGGGTGCTCAGCCTCTTGCGCCACGTCGGGGCGACGTCCATCTCGAGCCGCCGATCGACGGTTATCGGGTGATGGAGCGTGACGAGGGTGGGCAGGAGCCGGTCGACGGCCAGGATGCCGTAACCGAGGCACTGGTTGTCGTGGACCACGTCGAAGTCGGTGCGGCGCTCGGCCAGCGCCCGGTATGCCCGGTGGCTGAAGGCGAGCGGCTCCGAGAACGTCCCGGTGGAGAACTGGAGTACCTCGACGAGATCGGGGAGGGTCTTGATCTCCCAGTAGGCCGGGAAGCGCCCGGGGTAGTGATCGTTGAAGATGTCCAGACTCGGGAGCTCATGGAGCACGATCCGCTCATCGAGCACCGGGTACGGTTGGCCGCTGAAGACCTCGACCTCGTGACCGAGGTCGACCAGGGCCTTCGTGAGATGCCGGGTGTAGATCCCCTGACCACCTACGGTCGGCTTGGATCGATACGAGAGGTAGGCGAGCCGCAGCGGTCGGTCGTCGGAGGGAGCTGATGGAGGCATGGAGATCCAATCGGTGTCGCCCGGATGCCGCCGTCCGCCTGGCGGCTCGGGCCGAGTAGTTGCGCCTCGGCCCAACGGGGTTAACGCTGTAAGGCTACGGTCGGTTCCCGCCGGACCCGATTTCTTCGCGTGGGCCGACAGTAGTGGCCCTCGGATCGTGCATCATCGAACCGATGCGAGCAGTGGTACAACGAGTCACCGAAGCCTCCGTAACCGTAGACGGTGAGGTCGTCGGTTCCATCGGTCCCGGCCTGTGCGTCCTCGTCGGGGTGACCCACGGAGACGGTGAGGCCGAGGCCCGCAAGCTGGCCGACCGGCTCGCAAAGCTGCGGATCTTCGCCGATGCAGAGGGCAAGATGAACCGCTCGGTGCTCGACGTCGCCGGCGGGGTGCTGGTCATCAGCCAGTTCACGCTCTACGCCGACACCACAAGAGGCAACCGGCCCGGGTACTCCGACGCCGCCTCCCCGGAGGAGGCCGAACCGCTCGTCGCCGCAGTGGTCGCCGGCCTCGCCGAGCGAGACCTGACCGTTGCCTGCGGCCGCTTCGGGGCCGACATGGACGTACGCATCCTCAACCAGGGTCCCGTCACCATCATCCTCGATGTCGGCGGCGGCTGATCGCCGATGCATCCGGCTCGCTGCCGGTCCCGGACCGGCGTATCCTGCACCCACGGTCTGGACGGGGCAGTGTGGCACCTGCCGGTGCGAGCGCACAGGCGAGGGAACCTCTCGCCGGGCACGACCGTTGTCCAACCTGACAGAGCGAACGGGTGGCGAGCGGGTGCCCGCCAAGTGCTAGGACGACAACCACGATGACAACGCCTGCCGGCTGGTATCCCGACCCCTACGACGCGTCGCAGCTCCGGTACTGGGACGGCTCGGTGTGGACCGAGTCGGTCACGCCTGCCGGTGGCTCGGCCGGGGACGAGACGCAGCAGGTCCAAGGTCAACCGGCCGCTCCCGACGCCTACGGCGGCCAGGATCCCTACGGCGACCAGGGCGCCTACGGAGCTCAGGGTGCCTACGAAGCTCAAGGCGGCCACGGGGCGCCGGGAGCCTACGGTGGGCAACCAGGCTACGAGGCACAGGGGGCCTACGGAGCCCCCGGCGGCTATGGCACGCCGGTCGAGGCGGGGGTGCCCTACGCCTACGGCGGGCCAGCAGATCAATTCGTTGCCGGGAGGGGGCTCGGCGATGTCGGCGATTGGCTCTCCACCACCTTCAACCGGCTGTTCGAGCGGATCGCGCCGATGGCGATCCTGCTCTACGGCGTGCCTGTGGTCGGGTTCATCGTGTTCGCACTCATCGGTCGGTGGCTGATCGCCGGGATCAGGATCACGAACGCCGACGCCCCCGGAGGGGGCGACATCAGCGGGTTGGCCGGTAGCCGGTTCTTGGCGCTCTTCGTTGTCGGCATCGCAGCCCTGCTCGTCGCCGGTGTGTGCTGGCTGGCTGCCAACCACCAGATGTACGCCGCTCACGCCGGGCAGGCCCAACCGCTCGGTGCTTCGGTGACGACCGGCCTGCGGCGCCTGCCTCGCACCATCGGCTGGGGCCTGGTCATGCTGGCGCTGATCCTGGTGGTCTACGTCGTGATGGTGCTCGCCCTGATCGCCATCCTGGCCGCCTCGTTCGGGATCGACGGTGACGGGAATCCGTTCGTCGCCCTGCTGCTCCTTCCGCTCGGGCTCGTCTTCTTGGTCATCGCGGTCTGGCTATGGGTGAAGCTGGCGTTCTGGGGCATCGCCCTCGCCGTCGGGCCCGGCGGGACGAACCCGTTCTCGGCTTCGTGGAGCCTGAGCCGCGACCGGTTCTGGTCGGTATTCGGTCGTCTGCTGCTGCTGTTCGTGATCGTCTGGTTGATCGGCACGGTGTTCAACTTCGGCGCCCAGATCGTGTTCGGTACGGCGATGTCCACGCTGTTCCAGGTCGACCCGATCACCGGTGACATCCTGGTCAACGGTCAGCCGGTCGAAGATCAGAGCATCATCGACTTCGGCGAGCTCGCGCCCGGCCCGCTGTGGTTCGCGCTGCTCGCGATCGTCTATGCCTTCAGCCAGGCGGTGACGCAAGCGATCGCGATCTCGGCCACCGCCGGCCTGTATCTCCGGGGTGGCGGGCCGGGCGAGATCTGAGCCACCCGAAAGCGATCGCCGCCACGCCGTAGAGGAGCACCGGCCAGAAGCCGACCCGGCTGGCCAGCGTCCGACCTTCCCGCAGCTCGACGGTGGCCTCCAGCGTTGCCCGCTCGCTGATCCCGCTGCGCTGCACGATCGTGCCGGCGGGGTCGATCACCGCCGAGAAGCCGGTGGGAGCGACCTGCAGGACCCAGCGGTCGTTCTCGATGGCTCGTAGTTGGTTCGATGCGAGTTGCTGGGTTTGGACCTGGGTGAGCCAATACGATGAACCGTTCGTCGGGTTGGTCAGCAGCAGCGCCCCTTCGCGCACCGCATGCCGGCTCTGGGTCTCGAAGAACCCCTCCCACGAGATCGACACGCCGACCGTTCCGACCGGGGTGTCGAGCACGGGGGCGGAGTTGCCGGCGAGCACGTCGCGGCCTGGGATCTCGTCGTTCACCAGCTCGATCAGCCCTCGCAGCGGCACGTACTCCCCGAACGGCACGAGTCGGACCTTGTCGTACCTGTCGATCTCTTGCCCATCGGGGGTGATCGTCGACTGGTAGTTCTCCGTGTTCTCGTCGGACACCGGTCGGAACCAGCCGGCCAGCAGGGCGGCGTCGTGCTCGGCCGCCACCCCGCGAACGAGGGCGCTCGCGGCCTCGTCGGACAGGAAGCGACCCGGATTCACGACGTTCTCCGGCCAGATGATCAGGTCGACCGGCCCCTCGATCGCCCGGCTGGCCTCGACGTGACGCCCGAGCACCACGGGTTGCTGATCGGACGACGCCCGCGTCCGTTGGGGACCACCGCCCTGCACGAGGGCGACGTCGATCTCGTCGACGACCGACCCTCGGGGATGGACGACACCGGCCAGGACCATGACCGCTGCGACCGCAACCCCGATCACGGCGATCGTGATCTCGCGGCGGACGACGGCCGCCAGAGCCTGGCCGACAACGACGACGGCCACGACCACCAGCAGCGGACCGCCAACCCGGGCAGCGTCGGCGAGCGGGGTGTTGACCTGGGTCATCGCCAAGTGGGCGAGGGGTACCCCGCCGAAGGGCCAGGACCAGCGGGCGAGCTCGGCAACCGCGATCGCTCCGGGCAGGACGAGCCGCCGGTACCGGCCGCCGGGGGTGAGGCCGGCGGCGACGGCGAAGTAGCCGGCGAACACGCCGCCCGCCACGACATAGCCGGGAGCGGTGAGATCGAACATCCACAGCGTCGCCGGGTAGAGCCAGGCTGCAGCGACCAGCCACGTGCGGGCGACGCGGGCACGCCACGGCTGGTCGGCGATGAGCCCGTCGAGCAGGGCGATCCCCACGAAGGCCAGCGGCCAGAAGCCCCACGGCGGCACCGCCCCGGCCAGGCACAGACCGGCGGTCAGGGCTCGAGCGACGACGACCCTGCGGTCCTCTTGTCGGCCGCTCGGCTCGGTGGGCTGCTCTCCGGCTGCGGTCTGCTCGGCGAGGTCCATCGGCGGCACCGTTCAGGCCCGGCTGGCGATGGCGCTGGCCGCGGCCTTCCGCCCGCCATCGATGCACGCAGGGATGCCGATGCCGTCATAGGCGGCGCCGACGAGGAGCACCTCGAGCCCATCGGCCGCCACGGCGTCACGGATACGGGCCACCCGGCGTCCATGGCCCGGTGTGTAC
>JAOTYQ010000523.1 GCA_029861725.1 Acidimicrobiia bacterium
CCACTCTCGGTACGCCCTTGCCGACGAGGCTCTCTCGATCGATCAGCCACGCAGGCTGGGGGTAGCTGCCCATGACCGTCGTCGTGATGAGGGTCTCCACCTGTGACACCCTATGGCAACCCTGGAGATCGAACGAGGAGAGCGGCATGTCCGGATCGACGGAACGGATCCTCACCACCCACACCGGGAGCCTGCCTCGGCCCGACGACCTCGTGCAGATGGTGTGGGCCGCCGAAGACGGCATCCCTGTCGATCACTCCGCCCTCGCCGAGCGGGTTCAGCGTGCGGTGGAGGACTGCGTGGCCAAGCAGGCGGAGGCTGGCGTGGACATCGTCAACGACGGCGAGATGTCGAAGCCGAGCTACGCCACCTACGTCAAGGATCGCCTCGACGGCTTCGGCGGCGAGTCGATCCAGAACTACTTCTTCCAGGATCTCGCCGACTATCCGCGCAGTGCCCAGATGGTGGCCGACAACCCCGGCCGCCGGAAGCGCTCGGCGCCGGCCTGCAACGCGTCGATCTCGGTCAAGGACGCGGAGGCGGCCAAGACCGACATGGTGAATCTGGCGGCGGCGGCTGCGCCGCTCCACGTGTCGGGTACGTTCTCCAGCGCTGCGTCGCCAGGGGTCGTCTCGCTGTTCTTCGGCAACGAGCACTATGCGACCGACGAGGAGTACCTGTTCGCCATCGCCGAGGCCATGCGGCACGAGTACGAAGCGATCGCCGATGCTGGCGCCACCGTGCAGCTCGACTGTCCCGACTTGGCCATGGGTCGTCACACGGTCTACGCCGATCTCGATCTCACTGCGTTCCGAAAGCGAGCGGCGCTCAATATCGAGGCCCTCAACCATGGGGTCCGCAACATCCCGGCCGAGCAGCTGCGCATGCACCTCTGCTGGGGCAACTATCCCGGGCCCCACCACCACGACGTCGACCTGGCCGACATCATCGATCTGGTGTGGGCGGCCAAGCCGCGGACGATCCTGTTCGAAGCGGCCAACCCGCGCCACGCCCACGAATGGACGCTCTTCGACGAGGTCGATATCCCGGACGACCGCATGCTCTGCCCGGGGGTCATCGAGCCCCAATCGAACTACATCGAGCATCCGGAGCTCGTCGCCCAACGAATCGAGCGGTACGGCCGGATCGTCGGCCGAGACCGAATCATGGCCGGCGTCGATTGTGGCTTCAGCGTGCACGTCGGCCTGCAGGGCATCGACCCCGATGTCGCGTTCGCCAAGCTCGCAACGCTTGCCCACGGCGCTGAGATTGCGAGTCGACGGGTCTGAGGCGGAGCCCGAGCAGGGACCGAGGGCATCAGCCGGTGACGCGCCCGGTTGCTGCCCCGTCGATCTCGATCAGACGGTCGGTGCACCGTGCGTCGAGGCCGAAGTGCCGAGCGACCCAGAGGTTGGTCCGGAGATGCTCCGTCACCCGAGGGACCACATAGCGCGTCGTTCCCTCGGCGAGGACACCGAAGAGCACGAGCTGGTCCGCGACGTGCCTGTCCGTCGTGGCCCCAGCTCTCATGTCGGCAACGAGGCTGTCGGCAACGAACCTGCCGATCGCTTCCGACGACCGGCGCCGGGCGCCGGCGCGGTCGGCCCCGAGTCGGGCACCGGTCGAGCTCTCGGCCCAAACCGCCAGGCTGGCACCGGGTTGATCGGCCTTCGTGTCTTCGACTCGGCGAACGTCGGATACGAGCCCGGCTCTCGCCAGCCGAGCCTCGCAGGCCGCTGCCATTCGGTCGGCGACCCGCCGCTCCGAGAGGTGACTGGCTTGGCTTATGCCCTCGACCAGCCGATACTCGCCTGGACGGACGAGGTCCAGCGGTCGCAGCGGGCGATCGGACGGGTCGACCCGCAGTCCGAGCACTCCGGCTCCTCGGGGAACGTACCCGGGCCGGATCAGATCGATCTCGACATCGACGCCCATGCGTTGCAGCAACGGCGCGAGCACGTGCTGCAGATGATGGGGCGACGGTGCGAAGTCCTGGAACACGCCACCGGTCATCCGGGCAGTGACGACGCCCGGTGCGAGGCAGGCGATCGGCAAGACGGCGAGGGTGAGGATGGTCGTCGAGCCCGCCGTTCCGATGTCCCACGTGAAGTGACCTCGCCTGACATGGCCGGACGGCGCGAAGACGAACTCGGTGGCGCCGACCGCGAGTCCCTCGGTTTCGGCCTGGCACAGCTCGGCGCACGCACGGACAGCGGCCAGGTGCTGAGGTCGTAGCCCGGGGCTCGGTCGCCGAGCGCGGGCGTTGGTCATGTGGAGCTGAAGTCCGAGCAGGGTGGCCAGCACGACAGCCAGGCGGACGATCGTTCCGCTTCCCGTCTGCGCAGCCCCGTCGAGGTGGATCACGGTCCCCCTCGATCGGCGAGGGTCGGTGTCGGCATGGTCGTCTGCACGGGCTCGAGGTGTCCTTCGGCCCAGTTGTCGTGGTTCCGCCGCTGGTAGAGCAGGTTCATGGAGCCACCGCGCCCCGGCCGAGGGCGGGCCGCTACGTCGACCTGGAAGCTGGTCACGCAGCACAGAACCTGCTGTTGCAGGCCAACGCGATCGACCTGGCGGCGGTACCGATCGGGGCCTTCGACGACGGGGCAGTTGCGGAGGTGCTCGCCCTCCCGGCGGACCTCGAGCCCAGGTATTCGCTCGCCGTCGGTCATGCTCGTTCCTGACGTCCGGGGGCAGCTGCTTCGCTGCGGGCCCGTGCTTCCCGGGCGGCCATGCGGGCCAGACGGAGAGGCTCGGGGGTCCGCGCCCCGGCAGTGACCCGCTGCACTATCTCGACGGCACTGGAGGCATCGGTTCGCCACGCCGCGTGGACGGCGACCGGCTTGACGCCGGTCTGGGTGCGCAACCAGCGGCCGACCAACTCACCGTTCAGGACGAGCTCGGTCGACGAACCGGCGGAAGCGGCCGGCTCCGGGCCCGATGCCAGCAGCGGGCGGTGCGTCACGCCGATAGTCGGGATGTCGAGCAACGCGCCGAGGTGCAGTGCTAGTCCTGCCCGGCGGGGGTGGTCTCGGCCGGTGGCGTCGATGAGTACGACGTCGATGGCCGGCTGCAGGGCCAGAAGCGAGCGGAGCCCGGCCTCGAGCAAGGCACCCTCGCGGGCGGCGAGGTAGCCGGGACGGTACGGCGACGGTGCAGAGCCCTCCACGACCGCTCGTGCGATCTCCGTCGCGTCGCTCGTGGCCGCGGCACCGACGAAGGCGTGGTCGCCCGCCCGCCCCGGTCCTTGCTGGCCCCGGGCGAACGCGACGAACGCACCTCCAGCATGGAGGGGGCCCGACCCGGGTCGCCACGGCGATGGTGTCAGCGACGCGATCCGGTGCTGCTCACGCTCGAGGGCGGCGAGATCGGCCGGTCCCCATTCCACCCCGACAACGATGCCTCGATCACCGCTCTGCGGGTAGAGACGATGGTCACTACTGTGCCGTGGCCCCCTGGCGTGTGGGGTGTCACTTGTGGAATCGGTTTCCTCGCGCCACGATCAGCTCGGTGAGCTATCGAGCCGGGACCGTCGATGGGAATCGATGACACCACTCGCAGGATCGGCCGCCTCCTCGACGAGGAAGGCGGGCGCATCGCCGTCGAGCTCGGACTGGATCTCGACGATCACCAGGCCGACGTCGACCGGTGGTTCCTGGCTGCGACGTTGTTCGGAGCCCCGATCCGGGCATCGGTGGCGAAACGGACGTGGCGGGTCCTGGCCGACGCCGGGGTGCGGACGGTCGTCGACGCCGGCGAGCGGTCCTGGGACGATCTTGTCGGCCTCCTCGACGCGGGAGGCTATGGAAGGTACGACTTCCGCACCGCCACTCGGCTCCACGAGCTTGCCGCTGTCGTCGCTCAGAAGTACGGCGGCTCGATCACCGCGCTCGCTGACGAGCCAGATCCTGAGTCGGTGGCAAAGGCACTGCAGGACCTGCCGGGCTGGGGTCCGACAACGACGGGGGTATTCCTGCGTGAGCTCCGAGGGGTCTGGCCGGGGGCCGACGTGCCCGTCAACGATCGAGCTCGGGCCGCGGCCAGGCAGCTCCGGATTCCCCTCGGGCGTTCCTCCGAACAACGGTGGAGCCTGCTGGCCGAGCAGGCGCGTCAGGCCGATGTGGATCCCCGCGATCTCGAAGCGGCCCTGATCAGACGAGCGGTCAGGCTGCGCCTCCCGACGAGCTGAGACGCCGTTCGCCCCACCCCCGTTCGGGGTTGAGTGACCTACGCCCCTACACCCGAGCCGAGTTGGTTGGTCGAATCACAAGCGACGACGATCACATGCCGTCCGAGGCCCGATGCCCGATGCCCGATGCCCGATGCCTTGTGGCTGGGCGGCCTGACCATGCAAGGGAGCAACGAACATGGCTGAGGAACAAACGAAGGAAGAGACCGCGGAGGGTGAGGTGGCGGAGGAGGCACCGGCTGAGGCGGT
>JAOTYQ010000524.1 GCA_029861725.1 Acidimicrobiia bacterium
AGCGGTGTCGTCGGCCGCCCGTGACCGGATCGACGAGCTCAAGAAGATGGTCGGCACGAAGAGCGTTTGGGGTCCACCGATCCCGCAACGGGTGATCATCAACCAGGCCCACCACGAGCGGGCGCCTCTGCACTCCTTCGGAGCTCAGAGCCGAGAGCTCGCGTCGATGTTCGACACGATGCTGCGGAAGGTCAAGACCTCGGTCAACTGACGACATCGGCCGACACGGACGGCCCCCGGTCGAAGCCTGATCGGACGGGAGAGAGGCGCAGCAGAAACGTTCGGCAAACACCACATTTCGGTCGCCGAGCGGCCATCCTGGAGCCGTGCATGTCGTTATCGTCGGTGCTGGAGAGGTCGGTTGGTTCCTGGCCCAACGGCTACGGGGCGAAGGGCTCGACGTGGTCGTCGTCGAGATCGACCCCGTACGGGCCGAGGCCCTCGCGGCCGAGCTCGACGTGCAGGTCGTCAACGGCAGCGGATCGAGTCCGAACGACCTGCAGGCCGCGGGGATCGAGCGGGCCGACATGATCGCTGCGGTCAGCCAGAACGATGAGGTCAACCTGATAGCGTCGCTGCTCGCAAAGGAGCACGGCGTCGACACGTCGATCGTCAGGCTCGAGACCGAAGAGCTGCGCGGGGTCGGTGGCGCCTACCTCCGACGGGCGGTCGGCGCCGATGTCGTGGTCGACCCCGACGCCGACACCGCCGACGAGATCTACGAGTTGGTCCAGACGACCGGCGCCGACGAGGTCTACCCGATGGCGGCCGGAGAGCTGGCGGTGATCGGCGCGGTCATCGCCGAAGGCTCGCCGGTGGCCAACCGGTACCTGGCGGAGATCGGCCAGGCGATGGAGCCGAACTGGAACTTCCTGTTCGGGGCCATCACCCGCGACAACGAGACGATCGTTCCCCGGGGCGATCAGCAGCTGCTCCCCGGCGACCATGTCCGGGTGATCTGCAAGTCGTCGGCCAAGGACGAGTTGCTCGAGCTGATAGGCGTGTCGGGCACCAACGCTCGCCGCGTGATGGTCCTCGGTGGCGGCGCGGTCGGCAGCAGGGTGGCCGAGCGACTACAGGACGAGGGCGCCGACGTCGTCCTCATCGAGCGCGACGAAATCCGGGCCGATGCCCTCGCTCGGCGCCTCAAGCGGGTCGTCGTCATCAAGGGTGAGGTCACCGACACTGAGCTGCTCCTGGAGGAGTCGGTCGGGGAGATGGACGCCGTGATCGCCGCGACCGGCGAGGACGGATCGAACGCGCTCGCCTGCGCGTTCGCCATCTCCGAGGGTGCGGCCTACACCGTGGTCGTATTGCACAGCCTCGCCTTGCTGCCCCTCGTTCGTCGCTTCGGGGTGGACGCTGCTCTGAGCCCCCGTACCGCATCGGCCAATGCCGTGCTCCGGCGGGTGAGGGGTGGGGCTGCAGTGAACACGTTCCTCGAGAGCGACTCCGAGGTCGACGAGATCGAGATCGTGCGCGGGAGCAAGGCCGACGGGGCGGTCGTGGCCGACCTCCACCTCCCCCGCGACATCCTGATCGGCGCGCTCACCCGGCGCGGGTCCGAGGCCCAGATCGTGCGCGGCTACACCGAGCTTCAGGCCGGTGATCACATCGTCGTCTTCGGGCGGCCCCATGCCATCTCGACGGCCAAGCCGATCTTCACCGGATGACCGACACTGTCGAGAGTGCGGGAGTCCGCCGGGCGGCGGCCGTTGCGCGACGGAGCGAAGCTCCCCTGTCGGAGAACCTGCTCGGCCACGTCGTGGGACTGGTCGTGGCCATGTGCGGGGTCGGGATCTGCGTCGGGGGGATCGTCGATGCCATCGACGGCGGTCCCGACACGACACCGATGCTCATCACCGGGATCGTGGCGACGGTTGCTGGATCGGTGGCGTGGCGATCCACGGCCGTGCCGGCTCGCATCGCCCGCCTCGACGTGTTCACGACGGTGACGACCTCGTGGTTGGCGATGGCTCTCGTCGGCGCCGTCCCGTATCTGGTCACCGGGACGCTGACCAACGTGATCGACGCCCTGTTCGAATCGGTTGCCGGCTTCACCACCACCGGCTCCACCGTCCTGCGCCCGATCGAGGACGCGTCGGCCGGCATCCTGTTCTGGCGGGCGATCACCCAGTGGTTGGGAGGGATGGGGGTCATCGTGCTGGTGGTTGCGGTCCTACCGACCGTCGGCGTCGGCGGGATGGATCTCCTGCAGGCCGAGGCGCCCGGACCGACCGGCGAGCGGCTCACCCCCCGCGTCAACCAGACCGCCCGCCGGCTGTGGGCGCTGTATCTCGGCCTGACCATCGTGCTCGCGGTCGCCTACTGGCTGGCCGGCATGAGTCTCTACGATGCGGCCGCTCACAGCCTCACCACCGTGTCGACCGGCGGGTTCTCGAACCACAGCGCGCCGATCGCCTACTTCCAGTCGGCTGTGATCGAGTGGATCGCCATCGTCGGGATGTTCCTGGCCGGGTGCAGCTTCACGCTCATGTACAAGCTGATCAGGGGCAATCCTCGGCCCCTGCTGCGGTCGGCCGAGTTCCGTACGTACTGCACCATCGTGCTGGTGGCGATCGTGGCCGTGTTCATCACTGCCGACGGCGCCGGGTACGGAACCGAGGGCTTCCGGCAGGCCACGTTCACAGTGGTGGCCATCGTCACCACCACCGGCTACGGGCTCGCCGACTACGGATTGTGGAGCCAGGCCGCGCAGGCGATCGTGCTGATCCTCATGCCCCTCGGGGCGATGGCGGGCTCCACCGCCGGCGGGGTCAAGATGATCCGCGTGTTGGCGGTGGCCAGCGTCGCTCACCGCGAGTCGCTCCGCCAACTCCATCCCCGCATGATCCGACCCGTTCGCATCGGCGATGTCGTGCTCGACGATCAGCTCGCCAACAAGGTGCTCGGCTTCCTCGTCCTGGCCCTCGCCGCGTTCGGCGGGACGGGGCTGATCTTCGCCCTGTCCGGCGCCGACTTGATCACGGCGTTCTCCGGAGCGGCCACGCTGTTCGGCAACGTCGGCCCAGGGCTTGGTGAGGTGGGACCGACGTCGGACTTCCTGAACATCTCACCGTTCGCTCGGCTGGTCGGGATCGGCGCGATGCTGCTCGGCCGGTTGGAGATCTATCCGATCCTGTTGGCGTTGGTCGCTCTGCCGCTGCACCGGCCCCGCAATGCGTTGCGGCGGATCGTGCGACCGCTTCGCTGACGGAGCCGCTCGTGCCCTCGGAGAGCCGGGACTTCGGCGTCGACGGCGGCCAGGGGCTAGCTTCGGGGCCGTGACCAACGCAGAAGCTAGCAACGCACTGAAGTCCGCCTGGCGCAACGGCGAGAGCACCCTCGGGTTGTGGATCTCGACCGGCAACCCATCGACGGCCGAGGTACTCGGCGACGTCGACTTCGACTACATCAACATCGACTTCCAGCACGGCCTCGTCGACTACTCCGATGCGGTGACCGTCATGCAGGCGCTCGTCGCATCGGAAGCCGTGCTGACGTGCCGGGTGCCCTGGAACGAGCCCGGCATCATCGGCAAGGTCCTGGACGCCGGGGCGATGGGCGTCATCATCCCGATGGTCAACACGCAGGCCGAGGCCGAGGCCGCCGTGCGGGCCTGCCGGTATGCGCCGCAGGGTGCCCGCAGCTTCGGCCCGATCCGAGCGGGTCGCCTGTTCGGCCCCGATTACGCGAGCACAGCCAACGAGGAGATCGCCTGCATCCCGATGATCGAGACCGCCGAGGCGATCGGCAACCTCGATGCCATCCTCGACGTCGAGGGGATCGATGCGGTGTACATCGGCCCGGCCGATCTCAGCATCAGCCTCGGCCTCCCACCCGGTGTCGACAATGAGGACGCATCGTTCATCGGTGCGCTCGATGCGGTCCTGGCCGGCTGCAAGGCCCGCGGCATCGCCGCCGGGATCCACTCGGCGCCAGGCGTCGCTTCGAAGCGGCTCGAGCAGGGCTTCCAGATGGTGACCGTCACCTCCGACACCCAAGCGGCGGTGTCGGGCGCGATCTCGGCCCTCAAGCGGGTACGAAGCGCTGAGGAGGGCGGAGGTTCGGGCCAGTCGGTCTACTGAGCAAGCGGCCCGAAGGGCCGGCTTCAGACCGGTGCCGGGCTCGGAATCGCCCAGTCGATCGTAGGCCGGCCGGCGGCGGCGAGCGCCTCGTTCGTGCGGGAGAACGGCTTCGAGCCGAAGAACCCCCGATGGGCCGACAGCGGCGACGGGTGGGGTGACTCGATGATCACGTGCTGGTCGCCGTCGATCAGCTTCTTCTTCTGGCGGGCCGATGAGCCCCACAGGATGAACACGACACGGTCGGGCTTGTCGTTGACGGCCCGGATCACCTGATCGGTGAAGGTCTCCCAGCCCTTCTTCTGGTGCGACGCGGCCTTGTGTGCCCGGACGGTCAGTGTCGCGTTGA
>JAOTYQ010000525.1 GCA_029861725.1 Acidimicrobiia bacterium
GGCAGCGATCTCGGACGCCGTGGGAGATCGGGTATGACGGCTACCGGTGGGGCGACGCCAACGATGCTCGGTGGTGGCGGGAGCACTTCGAGGCGACCAAGGGGATGCAGGTCATGTCGGTGTCACTACCTGAACGGGAAGCTCCCGGGTCGGGTCGAGGTGGTCCAGGCCGAGGACGGGCTGCCCGAGG
Source organism: Acidimicrobiia bacterium (assembly GCA_029861725.1). Taxonomy (GTDB): domain Bacteria; phylum Actinomycetota; class Acidimicrobiia; order Acidimicrobiales; family SZUA-35; genus CADEDH01. Next base: position 191 of record JAOTYQ010000525.1, read on the forward strand.
TCCGTTTCGTGGCGGAGCGATCGGGACCACCGCGCCCGACCCGGTGCCGAGATCGTGGGTTGAGGAATCGATCCGGAGGATGCGCCGCGAGGTCCAAGCCGAACGAGCCGAACAACTCCGCCAGATCGTCGAGCACCGAGGACACGCACGATGAGCGACGCAGCATGGCTGATGGGACTCGGCGACAAGATAGACGACGCGATCGAGGGGTTCGAAGACCTCGCCGACCCGTTCGGCTGGTTGAAAGACCTCCTCGACCCCGGCGAAGCGGCCGACGAGCTCGGGTTGAGGGAGAGAAGCGAAGCTTGGCTGACAGGCCGAACGTCGAGCATCAACTGAGAATAGGGCTGTGACCTTGCGGGATCAGAAGTGGGGAAGTAGCTATGGACGAAAACCTGACAAGGGCTGGCACCGAGAGGTTCTTGGGGCTCACGGTCGACATGTATGAAGCCCGGGTCCTGGACGAGGAGCTGATGAACAGCGAGCATCTCGAGGCCGTCGAAGGACGTAGGTCGGGCGGTCGTGGAGTACGGCTGGCCTCGCTCGTAGGGACGTCGAGGACCCCCAGGCCCGCACCTGTTCGCCGGCGAGGACCAGCGTTACCTCCTACCGGCCAAGTGGCGCGTTCTGGGGCAAGTAGGGTCGGCGACCGTGGAGATTCGATACTCGGGTTGTCTGTGGAACGGCGACGGGTGGCCGGTGGCCAACGTCGACGAGCTGAACGGCGAGGAGCTGATCCACTGGGTCGACGAGATCACGAGCGGCGACGAGCAAGCGATCGCGGTAGCGCTCGGACTCCTCGGCGGCGAACCACCCGACTGTCAACGCCCACCGCGTACTCAGTGCGAGCGGCAAGTCGCAGAGAACCTCCGCTGGCTGGACCCGAACCGAACCGACACCGCACGCGAGGTACTTGAACAAGAGGGCGTGAGATTCGACGACGCCGGACACGCATAGCGAAGCCAACGACTCGATGCCAAAGAACTGGCCCTGCTTGCAGGACTCGAGATCGATCTGACCGACGACGACCCTGCAGGCGATGACGGCCCCCGCCGAGACTAGTTCCTCACCCAGCTCGAAGAGCAACAGTCAACCGAAACCGTCGAAGGGATCGGCATCGTGCTCGACGCCTGGGTCCCACCTCGGCGGCCAGCTGGAGTATGGACCGGCGAGGGCACTTCGTGTTTCCTGCTCGCAGACCGCCAGGGCCATGGCATCTGGCCGCTGGCCATCTACCCCTAGGCAAGGTGGAGGTCGTTTTCCAACACCTTGCACGGCGGCCGCCCTTTGACGACATCGAGCTGCGGCAACGTCTCCTGCGGCCCTGAACGCAATCCCTGGAGTCGAGTTGCCAGCATCAAAATGGAACTTCGGCCCAGCTTTCCCCTCGACCCAGTCGGCAACAAGGACTGTCGCGACGCCCTCATCGAGACCCCCCGCACGCCCCTGTGAGCAGCGCCAAGACCGCGATGACACTCGAACGACGACACCACCCCGGTAGAGGCCGAATCGACCGCGTCGATCGAGTCGATCAACCGCGGCGAACTCAGCAAAGAGCTGCAGCCGATCGTCGATGCCTGGGCCGAGCGAAACGATGTGTCCGCGCTGGCCGTTTCCGTGATCTCCCCCACCGGTTCGGTCACGTCCGTCGAGCACTCCGCTGAAGGCGAAACGCCGACCGACAGGACCTTGTTCCTGACGGGCAGCCTCGGCAAGACGATGATGGCGGCCACAACACTGCTGCTGGCGGAAGAGGGCGTACTCGATCTCGACGAGCCGATCGAGCGATGGCTCCCCGAGTTCCCACGAGCGGATGAGATCTCGCTCCGCCAGCTCCTATCGCACACCGCGGGCCTGCAGGAGCAGCGGGAGGGCACCGACATCAGCCCCGGGCCAGAAGCCCTGGCTGCGCTCCAGGAGACGAAAACCCAGACCGAGCTCCTAGCCGAGGCGGCGAGCGCAGTCGGGGACGGCAGCTTGCCAGCGTCCCATCGTTACTCCAACGCTGGCTACTGGGTAGTTGCCACCATCATCGAGTCGGCCACAGGAGAGTCGCTCAACGACGTCTTGCGGGGTCATGTCTTCGAGCCGCTCGGGATGGCCGACACGTACGCTGAATGGTCTGCAACGATCGACCAGGACATCGTCGGCGGCGAGCTGACGCTTCCCGACGGTGAGAAATGGCCGCTCGGAACCGAGCACCTCCCCGCCGTCATGTCGAGGCAATCGGGGGCGGGAGACTTCCTGTCGAGTAGTCGCGACGTGGCCACGTTCTATCGGGCCATGTTGCGCGACCTGATGGCACCGGCATCGGTCGAAGCGATGACGACCATTCCTGCTGGCTCGGACTACGGGCTGGGGATCTCGATGCGAGAGTGGCAGGGAGGGATCACCGGGTGGGGCCACGATGGGCTCACCGACGGGTACAGCGTCGCGGCAGGTCTCGCCGACGGCTGGACGGTGGCCGTGCTCACCAACCAGGTCGACCTCGCCGACGCAAACGGTAGCCACAAACAAGCACGAGCCCGGATCGGCGAGGTGCTGGCGCACATCAACGCCAACGGCTGACCCCCTTCAGGGGCGAGGACCGAAGCTCCACCAATTCCCCACAGCCTCCGCACAGCTCCGCATGCGACGCTGGCAATGGCGCACATCCGGCAGGCAGCCAAGTGCAGCGCGAGTGACGACAATCAGCGCTCGACAATATCGACCACGGGCGATCGCCAACCCAGACCAGTGCGGCATACCACTACTGTCGTGCTCGACATCACCGGTCAACCAGGGCGACGTCGTCACCCGGGGTGGCGGATCGTGGGTCGCCAGAGCCCGACCCCCGGCGACCGCTGCCAGTAGTCGTCGATGCATTCGATGCGTAGGGTTTCCTCGAGGAGGTTCCGTGGTCGAACAGAGTAAATGGGTCGTCAAGACGCTGGAGGACCCTAATCACTCCAACTGGTACATCGAGCGATTCAGGACAAAGGCAGCAGCCGGTGAGGACCTTGCGGGTGAGGCCAGGTTCGTCAATGCGCTGGTTCCTCCGGCGGCTCGCATTCTCGATGCGGGCTGTGGTCCTGGTCGGGTCGGTGGGGCGCTGTTTGAGTTTGGGCACGAGGTGGTCGGGGTGGACGTGGACCCGGTGCTGATTGCGGCGGCCGAGGAGGATTACCCGGGTCCCCGCTGGATTGTTGGTGACCTGGCCGAACTCGATCTGGCGCAGCACGGTGAAGCGGAGAACTTTGATGTGATCCTCGGAGCTGGCAATGTGATGGCGTTTCTGGCGCCAAGCACCCGTCAGGAGGTCCTCGCCCGGCTGCGGGATCATCTGTCGCGTCAGGGGCGGTTGGTTCTGGGCTTTGGGGCCGGTCGGGATTATCCGTTCGACGACTTCTTTGAGGATGTGTCTGTGGCTGGCTTGGTCGTGGACCTGAAGCTGGCCACATGGGATTTGCGCCCGTTCGACGACCAGTCGGAGTTCCTCGTTGCGGTGCTGCGCCGACCAAATCCGTGATCATGTCGTCACTTTGTCGAGCGGATCGGGTCCCTCATTGAGTCGGGCGAGAAGACTGACGAACCGCTCGTCGGCTTCTTGTGATAGCTGTGACCACGCCGATCCAGCAGCGCCCCGAGCCTCGGCGTGAGGAATCACCGCCGGTCATCTCATGGATGTTCGAAACCAGCAGCAAAGAACACCCGGCAACGGCAGTTCAATCGTGCTCGACAACACCTGGCAACGTGACGGTGAGGCCGGACTTACCGATGCTGGCGGGCGATCCCGGCAAGGATGTCGGCGACCTCACCTGGTTGGGAGATGAACCCGAAGTGAGCTGCGCTCTCGACATGGGTCACCTCGTCGCAATCGGCAGCCCAGGCCAGCTGATCGTCGCGTGTCAGCGCCAGGTCCTGGTCGAACACAGAACAACCTCCGTGCCCCATCCGGGGTCGTAGTGACTGAAGGTCCCATCGAATCTGATGGTGGCTCGGCTTCGCCAGTCCGACACCTCGGCCCCGTTCCCCGGCATGAACGCGCTCATGAACACCAGGTGCACCACACCCCGGTGGTCTCCGACGGCCGTGATATCAATCCCACCCCCGGGTGGTCTCCGACGGCCGTGATATCAATCCCACACCCGGGTGGTCTCCGACGGCCGTGATATCAATCCCACCCCCCCCCAATGCCCAGCGAGAACCCCTGAACTTCCGGTGGACTCGATGACCGACGCCG
>JAOTYQ010000526.1 GCA_029861725.1 Acidimicrobiia bacterium
CGCGAAGGTCGCAACGGTGGCACCGAGCGTGAGTCCCCACATCGCCAGGGTTCGGATCAGGACGAACCACGACAACGACAGGGTCAACAACAAGACGAGGGTTGCCGCACCCTTGAGCAAGGAAACGGTGGCCCACAGGTAGGTGAGCGGCGGAACAACTGCGCTACACCATGGCGGCCACCCGCCTCGGCGTCGATGGGGCAGAAGTCTTCGGCCAACCATCGGATCATCGGTCTTCCCATCACGATCGATCCGAAGAACACCAGGGCCAGCGCCGCCGAGCCGAGCACAGGCTGCGCGAAGTACACGAACGTGCTTCCCGTTGCAACCGCCATCGAAGTCTTCACCGACAAGCCCACCGCCACCAACACGTGCACTCCCGACACCGACCGCCCCGAAAGCGCTCGGAATCCGACCGCCGCATAGGACCATGCGAGTGCGGTCAGGTAAGCCACGCCGACGCCGGCGAGGACCAGGCTTGCGTAGAAGAGCACCGCCGGTATGACGATCGCCTCGAAGAGCCGCGGGCCGCCTCGCCGGGCAACAGCAGCAACGAGGGCCGGCTTGGACAGAACCGTCCGAGATGCAGCCCACTCCGTGTCGGTCGAAATCGCTTTGCTACCCGTCTGCGCCGGAACGGCCATGATCACCAGAACTCCGCCCTGCAGCGCAGCACGATCTGTCCGGCGTCATCAGGTACACCTCACCCTACGCCATCTCCAGCGGTAGGCACTGTCGCCGAGTAGCAAGCAGCGCGCGGCACGCCGAACCGACATTCGCTGGCCTACCAGCTGCGGCGACGAGATCGAGCAATGTGGGCCATCCGGGGGGATCTGCAGGCAGCCGCCTTTACAGTCATGAGCGAGTGGATCACGAGATCGACTCGAACGAAAGCACAAGCACATGCAAGGAACTGTCAAGTTTTTCAACAGCGAGAAGGGTTTCGGCTTCATCTCGCGAGACGAGGGCGACGACGTCTTCGTCCACTACTCGAACATCGCCGGCGAGGGCTACAAGTCCCTCGACGAAGGCCAAAAGGTCGAGTTCAACGTCGCTCCCGGCCGCAAGGGCGAGGAAGCGCAGGACGTACGAGTCATCTGAGCGTCACGACTGCTCGGAAGCGCCGCTGCCCACCATGGGCGGCGGCGCTCTTGCTTTTGGCGGCGCCGCCCATGCACCGTGACCGCACGCATCCACGCCGGTCGCCGAAGTCGGACCCTGGCCGCACCGAACCCGACGCGGCAGCCGAACCCGTTGGCCCCGCATCTGCCCGGTTGCAGGCCCGACGCCTCGATCTCCATGAAGACTCGCCACCCGACCTTGCAGGTCACACGCCCGATCGACAGTGCGGGCGATGTCGCCGATCCGCAGACCCTTGTGCCCGGCGGCGTCACGCGTGTCCGGCGCTCCCCACACCGCACCGACGTGGCCATCCGCCTCGATGACGAGAGTTCGGTGCAGCGCTTCCCGCGCCAATACCTACACAGCGATCCCCAGGACCCGGCCGAACCCTGCCGCCTCTGCTCTGCAAACGTAGACGAGCGCCGGGAGCGCCGGAGCGATCCCCGTCCCAGGCCGAGAACGCGGCGACACGTCCTTGACCAGTGCTCGCGCCCTCGACCAGGTCGCCTAGAGACCGCCGTCGGGTCGCCGCACTGTCGCGACACGCTCGTGGACGTAGGACAACTTGGCCGAGACCGGTTCGGTGATCCGGTATGGGTAGGGCGCCGGATGGCCGAGTCCGACCGTTACGGCGTTCACGATCTCGCTGATGGCTCGCCATCGTTCCACCCACCGGCCGTCTGAGCCCGTGTCGAGGGCATCGGCGCCACCGACGGGGCGGTTCGAGTACGCGTCGACGGTCTCGATGCCGTCGCGGATGGCCAAGTAGTGCGCAAAGGTCTCGGCCCAATCCTCGGCCGGATGTGACGTCGCGTAGTACGTGATGTGGCTCGCTGGCGGTGGCCCGGTCGGGCGCCCGTAGTGCAGCTCGAGCGCCGCCTCGTAGTCGGTTCGTTCGTCGCCGAAGAGCGCCCGGAAGGCGGTGTGGTCACCGGGCGCATCGACGAGCACCCGCCAGTAGTGGTGCCCGACCTCATGACGCAGATGTCCGAGCACCGTACGTTCCGCCTCGCCGAGGCTCACACGCACCTGCTCGCGATAGCCGTCGTCGACTTCCCGCAGGTCAAGAGTGATGGCGCCGGGCCGATGACCGGTCATCCCTGGGTTGTCGGGCAGATGCACCAGATCGAACACGACCCCGTCCGGCTCGTCGCCTAGCTGCGGATTGGGGGCATCGACGCCTACTGGGTGCGTCGGCGCTTCGATCGGCAGACCCAGCGTCATCAACTGCCGCACGAGTCGACGCTTGAACCCTTCGGCGATCTCCCAGGCAGCGACTGCGTCAGCGCGTCCCGTATCGGGGCGGCCACGCGTCAACCGACACGACCGACACCAGATCTCCCCAGATTCGGCCTCCACGATCCAGTTGCATCCCCACGCCGCATTGAGGCAACGCCAGTACCGCGGGTCACCCGTGCCAGGGATCCGATCGTCGAGCATGACGAACTCGTCGCCTTCGGGCCAGAAGCCGAGCTCCACACCACACCGACCGCAACGACTCGCAGCAAAATCGATGCCGTGCTCGCACCGACCACAGCGATAGACGCGCACGAACTCAGGCCCTGTGTACTTTCGCGGCAACGAGGTCACCAATGGTGTTGCGGGGACGCGCTGGGACACCGTCCTCGGCTTCTCCACTCCGCAGCGCCATGGCGTTATGCCCTCCCTATCGCACGTCGGCGCGCTGTCGGGCACCGTCGAGGTCGGCGCCCGCTCATATCAACGCTGCCCTGAGGCTGCAATCGGTCATGGAGATCGGCGGCGGCGCACTGCTGACAATCGTCTCGCTCAACCCATGGTACGCCGCCCCTGCGGGCGAGAGGGGACTGTCGAGTCAACACCATGACGACGAGCCCCGAGATGCGGCTCACCGGGATCGACCCGTCCGCGGGTTCATCGACCACTGCAACCAGCACCGCCCCCACCGCAGCGTCAACCAACGAGCACCGACGGACGACACCGACGCTCCCGTGGTCCCAATCGGCCAGCCGATCCAACGTACCACCACCTGCACCGGACTCATCAACGAGTACCGAACCACGACCTAACCGGCCCAATCGGAACCGACGATGACTTCTCGGCACCCTCAGGCGATCCTTCACTCACCATGAGCCCAGCGATTGCGCCATCAAGCGGGCAATCGACCGTCCTGTCCCCCATCCACCGAGACCATGGGCGCCCACGCCGACCGCTGGGCCCAGCTTCAGATGCTGTAGGCGGCGAAGAGCCGAAACAGCGACGCAAATTGGACTTGGGCCGTTTGCCGCAACTGTGCGGCTGCTCGGACCTCAGATCGGGCTCCATCGGGTCAGCGATGCAAGCGGCACCTCCGAGGCCTGTGCCGCGGTCACGAGCTGTTGGATTGTCGTGCGAGCACCAGGCCGAGCTCGGCGAGGCCGTGGGAGCAAGTCCGCAAACAGCGTCATATCGACTCGGATCAGGCCCCCGCCTGCGGGTGGGAGCGGTATTCCGTCGACCTTGGAGTTGACGACGAATTGTTCGGGCGGGACGCCAAGCCAGCCGATCAAGGCCAGGACTCCATCGGCTTCTGCGTCGGACGCAGTTGCGAATCGTCGAATGGTCGATGTTGCCACGCCAACTTCCTGCGAGATCGCTGCCCACGTGAGGTGACGATCTGAGCGCGCATTGTCGATCCAGCGACTGAGCTGGTTCAGGTCGAACTGTCCCTTCTTTGTGCTCACACTCCGAATCGTAGAACGACCCGGCTCGAGGATCTCCCAGGCCACCGCAGCAGTTGTCCTGCTCTGCGCGTCAGCGGCCGACGATTCAGCAGTCATCGAGATCGATACACAATTCGTCGATCGGGAATCGCTTGGTACTCGGCGCAGGTCAAACCCGTTGACCGGTCCGCAAACGGCCCAGCTGGGCCACTCTCTACGCAAGCTCATCGGGGGTGGCCAGATCGGCCATGTAGGCGAACGCGTCGCCGGGAGATCGTGGTGAACGGACATGGACGACATAGCGGGCCATGGAGTTGTTCTAGCCCTCGATCGGCCAATCCGATCGAGCGGCGGTTGCGTGTGGTGTCTAGTTCATACTGGGTCGGTGGATAAGGTCGATGGTGCGGGTGTGGTGTGGTTCCGGCGGGACCTCCGTCTCGACGACAACCCAGCGTGGGCTGCCGCCACCGAGGCCCACATCCAGGTGGTCGCGCTCTTCGTGCTCGAGCCGAGACTGCTGAATGCGTCCGGGCCGATCCGCCGGGATCAGTTCCTGGGCCACCTCCACGCCCTCGACGAAGAGCTCCAGGACCTGGG
>JAOTYQ010000063.1 GCA_029861725.1 Acidimicrobiia bacterium
ATCGAGGCGGCGACCGATCGGCTACACGCCCCTGATCTCGACGTGCTCACCGACGACGAGAGGGCCGAGCTGCGCGGGCTGGCCAAGGCGGCCCGGGGCTACGCGGCCGAACGACGCTGACGATGACCGCGATCGAAACCCAACCGTGGATGACCGGTGCCGAGCTGCGCGAGATGTTCGAGTCGGTCAAGAATTGGGGCCGCTGGGGGACCGACGACGAGATCGGCGCGCTCAACCTGATCACGGCCGATGTTCGGCGGGCAGCGGTGGCCGAGGTCGCCGCCGGGGAGACCGTGAGCTGCGCTCGGGAGCTGCCGGTCAGGCCGTCGGTCGAGAACCCGCACCCTGCCTTCCACATGATGACCCGCGGTGGCGACGACTGCGTCGTTCCCGGCCTGGGAATGGAGTCGACCGCCGACTTCGTTGGCGTTGCGTTCCACGGGATGGCGACATCGCACATCGACGCCCTGTGTCACGTGTTCGTCGACGGTCGCATGTACAACGGGTTCCCGGCGTCGGCAGTGAAGAGCACCGGGGCCGTGCACGGGTCGATCATGGCGGCCAAGGACGGGATCGTGAGTCGGGGGGTCCTGCTCGACATCTGCCGGACCAGCGGGGTCGACTTCCTCGAGCCTGGGACGCCGGTGATGGTGGCCGACCTCGAGGCGGCCGAAGCGGACCAAGGAGTAACGGTCCGCCCGGGCGACATCCTGCTCATAGGCACCGGCCGCGACGCCCGCCGTGCTGCCAACGGGCCATGGCATCCGTTCACCGACGGTCTCGCCGGGCTCCATCCCGAGTGCATCCCCTGGCTCCACGAGCGGGAGGTCGCGGTGCTGGGCTGCGACGGGGTCAGCGACGTGCTCCCCGGCCGCCATCCCGAGGGGTGGGTCATGCCGATCCACCAGTGCGCGATCGTGGCTATGGGCGTGCATCTGCTCGACAACCTTCGCCTCGACCGCCTCGCCGACGCCTGTGACCGGCACCGTCAGTGGAGCTTCCTCTTCACCGTTGCTCCGCTGCGGGTCGAGGGCGGTACCGGCTCACCAGCCAACCCGATCGCCGTGCTCTGACAGGAGCGCAACCCCTACACCCGAAAGGCTCAACGTGCCGCTCAACCTCAAGATCGGGGACCGGTTCCCCGACCAAACGCTCACCGACGACACCGGGACCTCGCTGTCGATCAGCGAGGTCGCCAACGGTCGGCCACTGTTCCTCGCCTTCTTCCGCGGTCCGTGGTGACCCAAGTGACAGCTTCAGCTGCGAGAGCTGGTCCAGTTCTCAGAAGCCACAAACGTCGCTTATCAGCGCGTCGCCGTCGTCTCCGTCGATCCTCCCCGGGTCCTCGAAGCGTTCAAGGCTGGACTCGGTGCGCCGTTCCGGTTCCTCAGCGACGAGGATCGCAGCCTGACCAACCTCCTCGACATCAGCGAGACGACCGACAAGACGCACGGGCCGCTGCCGGTGCCGTTCACGTTTGCTCTCCTCCCCGACCTGACGATCCACCAGATCTTCAACGGGTGGTACTTCGTCGGACGGCCGACCCCCGAAGAGCTCCGTATCACCGCCCGTGAGCTGACCGACCTCGTACGAGAGGACGTCGACTTCCGAGGCGACTGATCCCTTCGGCGACGACGGAGTCATCAGCGGCGACCGATCCTTCGGCGACGACGGAGTCCTCAGAGGCGCCTAGTCGTCGTCGCCGTCCTCGGTGGTATCGGTCGTCGGGCACGGCTCGGGAGAGCCGTTGCCGTTCGGGCACGGAGGGGGCGTGATCGTGGCCGTGACCGGCGGGTCGGTGGTCGGGGGCTGGGTGACCGGTGGCTTGGTGACGGGGGGCTCCGTCGATGGGGGCTCGGTTATCGGTGGGAGCGTCACCGGGGGCAGGATGCTCGTGGGCAGGCTGATCCGTGGATCGTCATCCGGCGGTTCGTCAACCGGGGGTTGCGTTGGCGGCGGCTGCGTGGCCGGTGGTTGGTCGTCCGGGGGTACCGGTGGATCGTCGGGCGGATCGACCGCGCCACCGCCCGCAAGGACGCCGGCCTCGGCGGAGCGGTCACGCCGGCTGGCGCTACGGAGATTGCTGGCGCTCGCCGAGCTGTCGTCGTCGGGGTTGGCCATCGCAGGTCGGCTGTTGACCTCCGCGTTCACCAACGAGACCGGGATGGGCACCTCGGGCTCGGTCAGCGTCCGAATCGGCCGGGCCACGGCGAGACCGATGGCGCCGACGACCGCAGCTGCGCCCAAGACGGCGAGCAGGGACTGTTGCTGGCGGCGGGTGAGTCGAACGCGACCGTTGAGCACGCGGGGGTGAACGTCAGCCGGAACCGGAGGGAGACCGACCCGGGCACAATCACCCAGGCTGCCCACTCGTGACGCCGACTCCAAGCCCGTAGCACTGGATCGGTGCTCGTCATCACCGTCAGCCTCGTCACGGCCGTCCTTTTCGGCAGCGGCGACTTCCTCGGCGGCCTCGCAGCCAAGCGGGTGAGCGTGACGCAGGTGGTGCTCGGCTCGCATGTGGTCGGCCTGATCGGCATCGCCGGCGCGGCCCTCGTCGTCGCCGAGCAGTTCCGGCTCGCCGACCTGGTGCTCGGCGCCGCCGGCGGCTTCTTCGGCGGGGTCGGGGTGGCCCTGCTGTACCGCCGTCTCGCCGTCGGGCCGATGCACGTGGTGGCCCCATTGACGGCGATCACCTCCGCGGTCGTCCCCACTGCCTGGGGCGTCGGCATCGGCGACGAGCTCACCGCGGTCGCCTGGGCCGGGATCGGGCTGGGCCTCGTCGCCATCGGACTCGTCTCGGGCTCGAAGCCGAGCGGTGAGACGACCCGAGTAGACCGCATTGTCGTCAGCGAATCGCTGCTGGCCGGGTGCGGCTTCGGCGCGTTCTTCATCTTCCTCGACACCACCGACGCCAGCTCGGCGCCGTGGCCGATCGTAGGGGCTCGGTTGTGCACGACGTTCGGGCTCCTGATCGTGCTCACCCTGCTCCGCCGCCCGGTCGTCGCGTCGGGTGCGGTGGCGTGGGCGCTGATCGCCGGGGCCGGCGCCTTCGACGTGGCCGCCAACGCCGGCTTCCTGTACGCCACGACCCGGGGGGCTCTCGCAGTGGTGTCGGTGCTGACCTCCCTGTACCCGGTCGCAACGGTCGTGCTGGCGCGGATCGTCCTCGGCGAGCGGATGACGAGATACCAGGGCGCCGGCTTCGTCGGAGCCCTCGGAGCGACGGTGCTGATCGGCGCTGGCTGACCAGCGAGTGGTGCTGATCGGCGCCGTCCGACCGGCGACCCCGCTGATCGGGTCGTGTCCCGTTGGGATGTCACGGATTGGCAGCGGGCTCGTGCACGACTTCGAGCCGGATCCCGTCTGGGTCGTCGAAGGCGACTGCGTAGTAGCCCGCCGTGTAGCCGTACTCGGCCGGCGGGTCGGCGACCTCGTAGCCTGCCTCGACCAACAGCCGAGCCAGCTCGTCGACGGCGGCTCGCGATTCGGCGTGGAACGCCAGATGGTCGATGCCAGGGGTGTAGCGCTCGTGGTAACGCCGGGGCGGCGGGTGGGATGGCGGTCGGATCTCGATCGCGAGCTCCGGGCCGTTTCTGGTCGCCAGCGACCAGAAACGACGCCGGTCGTCGATCGAGTGACTGATGAAGCCGAGGTAGCCGAGCACCAGCTCGTAGAACGGGAGCGAACGGTCCGGGTCGCTCACGTTCAGGTCGAGGTGGCTGATGAACCCGCGAGTCGCCATCGGAGGGTGGCCCGGTTCAGAAGTGATCGGGGGCGTGCGGCAGGTGCCGGGTGGCCAAGAGAGCGTCGACCCGCTCGTAGGCGTCGTCGGAGCCTTCGATCAGGCCCCACGAGCCGAGCCGTCGAGCCGAGCGGTGCCCGGTGAACAGCGATCCGAGCGCCTTGATCGGCAGGGTGATATCGGCCTCGGCGCCGGACGGGAGGCGCTCGACCTCGGTGGATGTCCCGTCGGTCTCGACCGAGTAAGTACCGGCGTTCCACGGCGTCAGGTCATCGGGAAGCACGGTCAAAGTCGCCTGTCCCGGTCGGGTATAGCCACGGGCGGCCAAGGCCGGCTCCACATCGATCACCCGGAACCAGATGCCTTCGGTGTCCTGGGTGTGCAGCAGGCGGGGCTCGCTGAACAGCTCGTCGGCAGGGTCGTCCGCTGGGGCCGAAGACCAGAGCACCCGGCCGACGAGATCGTGGCGAGCGACCCACTCCCACAGCGACCGGTAGGCGTCGAGGCCGAGCCACGCGAAGTCGCGGATGGTGAGCTCCTGGGAGCGAGCCCGGTGATCGGTCCGGTCGCCGCGCAGCGTGTATACGAGGTAGCCGTTCGGCTCGCCAGAGCCGTCGCGGGACAGCGCCACGCTGACCGGCCCTTCGGCCTCGTTCCGCTCGAACGGGCCGGAGTGCCACAGAGCACGGGAGCGGTGCAGGTAGCCCGTCCTGTCGGCGACGAATGCGATGTACAAGGCCTTGACCGCCTCGAAGCCGGCGTCGGCATCGAGCAACTCAACGTCGCCGAGGCCGGTGTCGCCGTCGTGAAAGGCGATATCGGCGGGGTCGACTCGGTAGGTCCGCTGGCTCGACCCGATGGCGTAGCCGAAGCGTTGGTAGATCGCGGCCTGGGATGCCCAGAGCGACGCCACCGTCTGGCCGCGGTCACGCATCTCCTCGGTGGCTCGGGTCATCAGCTGGCGCATCAGGCCCCGCCGACGGTAGTCGGGGAGCGTGCCGACACCGGACACGCCACCCATTGCCACCGCCGCGCCGTTCATCCTCATCGTGAACGGGATCGTGATGAACGTAGACACGAGCCGATCGCCGTCGAACGCGCACAGCGTCCACTCGGCCCGGTTGGCGGTAGCGGTCATCGATTCGGGTCCGTCGCCGAACGTGCCGCCGTACACGTAGCCCCCGAGGGTGCCGACGGCTCCCATCTCCTCCTCGGTCGCCGGTCGGAGCTCGATCATGAGCCGATGCTCGTCGGCTCCGCCGGGCCCGTCAAGGCGTCGCCCAGGCCTGGACCGCATCGATGGCGCCGACCGGTAGCGGCATCGTTCGGCCGTAACGGACCCGCTCCCCGTTGACCAGCTCGACCACGGTCTCCGCCCACAGCTCGGACGGCACCTCCTGCCAGCGGTGCCCGGTCGACCAGTCGCCGTCGCTCACCGCCGGCAGATCCTGGAAATCCCGGCGCAGCTCGTCGAACGCACTGCAGGTGTGCTCGACGTGGTGGGCCAGCTCGTGGGCGAGCGAGTCGCGGAACCGGTGGGGCGAGGTGGGGATCTTGATCTCGATCCGGGCGTCGTCGATCAGGTAGCGGGCATCGCCACCGTCCAGCTCGCTGACCAGCAGCAGCGTCACGTCTTCATAGCAGCGACGGCGGGCACCGAACACGGCCTCGAACCGATCCCAGGTTGCGTCGACCTCGGCTCGCACGTCGGTAGGCAGATCCTGCTCGGCTCGCAGTGTCGCCACCTGCGATCGGCGAACCGTGCCGTACCCACCGAGCCCGGCGACCAGCGCCACCATCGCAAGCGCGCCGGCTCGCACGAACGGCCGACGCGCCTTCCGCTCGCTCCCCGCCTGCGCCGGCCGAACCAGCCCCCGCTCCGAGCGCCCATTTCTCATACCAGGGCGACGTCGGCCGTTTCGCTGTCGCTCGGCTCGCTTGGCCGGTGCCGGGATCGCAGGAACGCGCCCCAGAGCCCGGCCAGCACGACCGTACCGATGACGCAGATGGCCAAGCGCAACGTGAACGAGCCGGGTATGAAGTCGGTGCTGTTGGTGACCTCGTTGCCAAGGCCGGAGGCCCGGACCAGATACACGACCGTCTCCGGCAGCAGGGTGAAGATGACGAGGCCGATTGCCTGCACGACCATGAACGGGATGGCCCCTTTGTGGATCTGGGACGTCTTGACCTCCGGCGGCGCCACCGACTGTAGGTAGAACAGCGAGAAACCGACCGGTGGTGAGATGAACGCCATGTTGAGGTTGACGGCCATCAGCACGGCGAACCAGACGAGGTTCACGTCGAGGGCGATGGCGGCCGGGATGAACAGCGGCATGACGATGAACGAGATCTCGAGGAATTCGAGGTTGATGCCGAGAATGAAGACGATGATGTGAGCGGCGATGATAAAGCCCCACAGGCCGCCCGGCACGGACTCGAGCCATTCGGTGATGCGGTCCTGGCCCCCGAGCCGCTGGAAGACCAGGGCGAAGAACGTCGACGCCAGCAGGATCTGGAGGACGAGGCTGGTGATGTTCGACGTGGCCCGGGCCGCCTCCCACAGCACGCGTTTGTTCAACCGCCGGTAGGCGATGGCGAGGATCACGGCGCCGACCGCCCCGACCGCCCCAGCTTCCGACGCGGTCGCCAGCCCCTGGAAGATCGAACCGAGCACAGCCAGGATCAGGCCGAGAGGGGGCACCACGGCCAGGAAGAACTGCTTGAGCAGCTCGGGGCCCGACTGGGTCCGCTCCTCCTTGGGGATCGCCGGGGCGCTGCCGGGCTTGGCGTAGGCGACGAGCATGACGTAGAGGCCGAACAACATCGCCAGGATGATCCCGGGGATGAGTGCGCCGGCAAACAGCTGGCCGACCGACACCGGGATGAACTGGGCGAGCACGATGAGCACCAGGCTCGGCGGCATCAGCTGGGCCAGCGTGCCGGACGCGACGATGACCCCGGCGGCCAGCTCGTGGTCGTAGCGGTACTTGACCATGACCGGCAGCGAGAGCACCCCCATCACGATCACGGTGGCCGCGACCACGCCTGTGGCGGCCGCGAGCAGGGTGCCGACGATGACGACCGCGACGCCCATGCCCCCTCGCAGCGGCCCGAGTATCACCCCGATCGTGGTCAACAGGCGTTCGGCGAGGCCCGATTTCTCGAAGATCGCCCCCATGAACACGAAGAATGGGATCGCCAGGAACGTGAAGTTCGACATCGAGTTGGCGAACCATTGGCTGAACAGCGCGTTGAGCTGGGTGGGCTCGAGGTCGCCCTGGGCCCAGCCGATCAGGAAGAAGATCGTGGCGGTCCCGGCGAACGTGAACGCCACCGGGTAGCCGATCATGATCAGGAACATGAAGATGCCGAGCATGAAGAGCGCGAGCAGCTCGGGATTGAACACCTCAGCCCTCCTTGGCCCCGACGAACCCGCGGTCGACGTCGACGTCGAACTCGTCGACGCTGAACGTCTGACCACCGGCAAGAGCCGGGTTGTCGTCCTCGTGGCGGTACTCGTGGCCTCGGAGGAACTCGATGTTCTTGATGACCTCGGCGACACCTTGGATGGCGAGGAACACGAACGCGAACATCAGTGCGGTCTTGATCGGCGGCCGGAACAGGCCTCCAGCGTCGGGCGACTGCTCACCCTGCTCCCAGGACAGCTGGACCGAGGGCCAGCTGTACTTGATCCCGATGTAGGCGAACGGCAACAGGCAGCCGAGGTGGCCCACGAGGTCGATCCACGACTGGGTTCGCGACGACCGATTGGCGAACCAGAAGTCGACCCGCACGTTGATCCCCTCGCGCAAGATGTAGGCGAAGCCGAGCACGAACATCAGCCCGTAGAGGTACCACTGGGCCTCGATCAGCGCGTTTGAGGTGAGGTTCCGGCCCTGCGAGGCGCCGACCCGGCGCAGGACGACGTTCGTGATTGAGATGATCACGGTGGGAAAGATCAGCGTCGCGCTGAGAACTCCCAGGAGCCCGGCGAACCGGTTGGCCGCCAGCCGGTAGCCGTGCAGCACCGACATGACGGGCCCCCGGGGCCGCAGCCCTTGCTGCCCGGCACCGGGCTGTCCGTCCGATGCTCGAACGGTCGCGGCCGGATCGGCGGGGGGTTCGGTGGTGTGGTCATCGTCAGCCACGACCGGCCTCCTCGTCTGCGATCACACCACAACGGGGTAGCAGAGAAGCGGGCGGGCTGGCGAGCGCAGCGCCTGGCGGCACCGCGCCCGCCAGCAACATCGTCTGCGAAACCTCAGTTCGCGAGGAAGTCGAGCATCGCCTTCTCGGCCAGACCGTGCCAGGGGCCGATCGCGTCTCGGAAGGCGTTGTAGCTCGCCAGGATCGCTGCGTAGTCGGCGTCGGCCGAGGCGTTGGCGTCGAGCAGCTTGTCGACTTCGGACGCGGCGGCATCCATCACGTCGTCGGGGAAGGGCAGGATCGTGATGTCGCCCGAGTTCTTGATCTCCGCCAGCGCCGGTGGGTTGAGGGCGTCGTACCGGGCGAGCATGTTGTTGTACGAATAGGCGGCGGCGCTTTCGAGCACCGCTTGATACTCCTCGGGGAGCGCATCGAATTCGTCAGCGGGGAACATCACGTCGAGGCTCGGCCCCGGCTCCCACCAGCCCGGGTAGTAGTAGAACTGGGTGACCTTGTTGAACTCCTGGTTGAGGTCGTCGTAGGGGCCGACCCATTCGGCGGCGTCGATCGCACCGGTCTCCAGCGACTGGTAGATCTCGCCGCCGGGGATGACCTGGACCGAGACACCCAGCTCGGCGAGTGCGGAGCCGCCGAGGCCGGGGATCCGCATCCGCAGGCCGCCGAGATCGGCGACCGAGTTGATCTCCTTGTTGAACCAGCCGCCCATCTGGCAACCGGTGTTGCCGGCCGGGAAGTTCACCACACCGAACCGGTCCCGATAGACCTGCTGGATCATCTCTAGCCCACCGCCCTCGTACATCCACGACTGGTGCTGGCGGGCGGTCATGCCGAAGGGCACAGCGGTGCTGAGCTGGGTGATCGGGTCGATGCCGACGTAGTAATACGACGCGGTGTGGCCTGCGGTCACGGCCCCGGTCTGCACGTTCTGGAGCACCTCGAGCGCAGGGACCAGATCACCGCCGGGAGCGGCGGTGATCTGGAACCGACCGCCCGTCATGCGACCGACCTGCTCGGCGAAGAACTCGGCCCCGCCCCAGATCGTATCGAGCACGAGCGGCCAGCTCGTCGCCATGTCCCACTCGACGGTCGGCAGGTCGCCGGCCTGCAGGGCCTGGTCGAGGTCGGTGTCACCGGTCGACTCCTCGGCGCTGTCGCCGTCGCCGTCGCCCGCGCTCCCGCTGTCATCGTCGTCGCTCGAGCAGGCTGCGAGCAGCCCACCAGCGGCCACGGCGCCGAGGGCGGTACCGACGAACTTGCGGCGGCTGAGACCACCGGTGGCGGTGTCGACCACGGCCTCGGCTCCGGCTAGGTCAGCTTCGTTGACCTGATCTTCGACTGGCATGTTCGCTCCTTCGCGCCTCGCCAATGGGACCTGCATTCTGCCGTGCCGCCTCCGAGATTGCGTGGTTTGACCACAGGTCGTCATGTGGTGGTCAAACCACGCGATCTCGGGCGGTCAGGACACGAGGTGGTGGCTCTGGTAGGTGATCGACAGCTCCTCGATCACGATCACATCGCCGTGGCGCAAGAGCGTGGGCTCGCCCCGGGCCAGCTTGCGGCGCTGACCGGTGGCGGCGGAGATGAGCGAGGTGCCGTTCGAGGAGATGTCGGTGGCGTACACGTCCCAGTCCCTGAGCTCCAGGTGGAGATGGGCGCGCGAAATGGTGAGCTCGGCTTCGAGTGCGAGCGGTGCGGCCCATCCGCTGACCACCCGCTGGTCGGTGTCGGGTTGGCGGCCGAGCACGGTGTCCCACCGCAGCACGTAGCTCCGGCCGTCCTCGAACAGCAGCACACCGAGCGGCGGACGCTCAGCGTGGCCGGAAACCCACGGACCACGGCTGCCCCTAGCCTCACCCGACACCCAGCAGACGGTCGCCTGCGGGTGGTTGAAGTGGCCTTCAACCGACCGCTGACCGACGACCAGCACCGGCCGGCGGTACGGGGGCTCGGGCTCGGCGGCGGCGGCACCCTCAACGTCGAGCGGCGGTGGCGTCGGCTCGTCGATCCCGACCGGGGCCGGCGGCGGAGGCGGGGGTGGTGGTGGTGCGGCACCGGGAGGGCCGGGGGGTCCGGGCCTTCCGGCCGCCCGGTCGGACTGGCCGGCGTAGTCAGCGGAAACTGCACGGAGCTCGGCGGCCATGTCGGCGCACGTCAGGTACCGTTCCGGTCGCTCGGGCCGGGTCGCTCGGGCCACGACCGCAGCGATCGGCGGTGGACAGGTCGGCGCCACCTGGGCCGTGGCCGCCAGCACGTATTCGATCGCCCCGGCGAGATGGGCGTTGGGGATCTCGCCGAGCACCGATTGACCGGTGACGGCGGCGTGCAGCGTGGCGCCGAGCGACCACACATCCGACGCCCGACCGGCGGGATCGCCGTGGATCAGGCGGGGGTCGGCGTAGGCGAGAGTCCCGACCGGGCTACTGCCGGTCGTCGTGAAGTGGGCGTCGGCATAGTTGGCGACGCCGAGATCCGACAGGTGACCCCGCCCGTCGGCCAGCAGGATGTTCGACGGCTTGATGTCTCGGTGAGCGACACCGACCTCGTGGAGGGCGTGGGCCGCCTCGGCCGCATCGGCGACCTGAGTCGCTATGGCGGCCAGATCGTTGCTCGGACCGAGCGGTAGCGGGCCCTCGTGGTAGAAGCGGGTGGCGTAGAAGAGGCGCCCGCTCTCGTGGCCGGCATCGATCACGTCGACGAGAAAGGGGTGGTGCAGCTCGAGCAGCAGCTGGAGCTCGGCCGCCATCCGCTTGAACTCGTTGTCCGTCGCGTGCCGATCGAGGATCTTGAGGGCGACGACGTCCTCGTCGTGGTTGAGGCGGGCCGGCGGCCGGGCTCGATAGAACGTGCCGTGGTTGCCGGGTTGGAGCTGGTCCAGGAGTTCGTAGTCGGCGAAAGTCTTCACTGGTCCCCCTCCGAGGAGGCTCGGCGTCGGCGGTCGAGGGTGGCCCTACGGGGCAAGAGGGTGGCTCCGACATCGACGGGCGGAATGGCGAGCAGGTGGTGCCGGCGCTTGAACACCGCAGCCAACCCGGCCGAGAACGTGGCCAGCCCGATGAGGGCGTACGCCGCGAGGAGGGGGTCGGATCGCAGTTCGTCGAGGAAGATCGCCGTGGTCGCGACCTCGACCGCGGCCAGTCCGACGACGATCTTGGCCAGAGTGCGGTCGCTGACCTTCGACGCCGCCCACGACCCGAGTGGTGCCCCGAAGCCGACCACGGGAGCAGCGGCGAGCCACAGGCCATAGAGGTCGAAGCGCTCTCCCGGGAGGGCGACGTCGAGCCGTTGCCCCCCGACCGCCACCACGTCGCCTCGCGGCCCGAGCTCTATCGACAGCTGTCCATCGATCAAGCCGAACAACACGAACCCGACGGTCGAGACGATGGCCATGACGACGACGCTGGTCGGCACCCCGATCCCGGCCGACAGGCCGAGGAGAGCGACCAGCCCGAGGTAGGTGAACACGTCGGCCCCACTGCCGACCAGGAACGAGGCCACGCCGCCGGCAAGGCCCGAACCGACGAGCAGCGCCGTTGCCCTCGTCGAGTCGTTGGCGACATCGTCGACCCGTTCCGACACCCACGAGCGCGAGGACAGCCAGACCACAAGCGCCATCGCCGCCACCACGATCGTGAAGGTGACCTTCACGTAGGGACCCGGAAGGGTCGAGGGCCAGAAGGCCTCCTCCGGCCGGCCGATCAGCCAGGCGGAGACCAGGAACCCGGCGATCGCCGCCGGTGTGAGCAGCCGGATCGACCGCCAGTCGATCTGCCGCTGGCTGACGACGATCGCCAGCGCCGCAGTTCCCATACCGATCGTCTGAATGCACAGCGAGAACGAGCGGGCCACCGTAGCCGGTATCTCGAGCACCTTGGTGAAGACCGGGAAGGCGATGGCGCCACCGCCCTGCGGCGTCGAGCCGGCCACGATACTGCCGAAGATCATGGTCAGCGCCGCGATCCACCGGTCGGAGACCCGCCCCCAGTGTCCGCCGACGGTGACGAAGACGACCCACACGACGGCGACCGCGACACTGAGCGCCAACGCCTTGCGACCCCTCGACCGCCGAGCGCTGTCCCTGGCCTCGCTGGCCTCGGCGAACAGGTCCGCAGTGTTCAGGACGTCTGTGATCGCAGGCTTCGCCTCGTCGGTCACGAGTCCTCGTCTCCTCCCGTCTTCTCCTCCCGTCAACGCTACGTCAGGTGACGAGGCTACGGACCCTAGCGGACGGGCGCACGTGGGCAGGGCTCACCGAGCGGGCGCTCCCATACCGTCCCGACCGGCCACCGTTCGGAAGGGTGCTCACCTCGCCGGAGGTCGAGCGGTCGCCTACCATCCTGTAGCCCGGTCACCCTCCAGCCAGGTCGTGGACCCGAGGCCGAAAGGAAACGACGCATGTACCCAGGCACGTACGCCGAGGTCACCCCGGACAAGCCGGCCGTGATCATGGCCGGCAGCGGCGAGCAGCTCACGTTCGCCGAGCTGGAGGCCCGTTCGGCGCAGCTCGCCCAGCTCTTCTGGGCTGCCGGGCTGCGACCCGGTGATCACGTGTCGATCTTCATGGAGAACAACATCCGGTACTTCGAGTGCTTCTGGGCGGCGATCCGCTCCGGGCTGTACTTCACCACGATCAACCGGTACCTCCAGCCCGACGAGACCGCCTACATTCTGGAGGATTCCGGGGCCAGGGCGTTGATCACCTCGGCTGCCATGGCAGAGCTGGTCGTCCCCGTTCCGGCGATGGCCCGCTCCTGCGAGGTGCTGTTGGCCGTCGACGGCCCGGTCGATGGCTTCGGGCGCTACGAGGACGAGGTGGCAAGGTATCCGGCCGAGCGGCTGCCGTCCCAGCCTCGGGGTGAGACCATGCTCTACAGCTCCGGCACCACCGGGCGGCCCAAGGGCATCAAGCGACCACTCCTCGGCGTCGAGGTCGACGATGAGTCGGGGATGGGCGGCGTCGCGCTGCTGCTCGGCGGTCTGTTCGGCGTGACCGCCGATGCGGTCTATCTCTCGCCGGCACCGCTGTATCACTCCGCCCCTCTCGGGTTCACCACCGCCGTGCAGTCGATGGGCGGCACAGCGGTTGTCATGGAGCGCTTCGATCCCGCCCTGGCGCTGGAGTACCTCGATACCTACCGCATTACCCACTCGCAGTGGGTACCGACGATGTTCTCCCGCATGCTCAAGCTGCCCAAGGAGGAGCTCGAGGGTCACGACTGGAGCTCGCACGAGGTGGCGATCCACGCCGCCGCCCCGTGCCCGGTGGAGATCAAGCGGCAGATGTTCGACCTGTGGGGACCGATCATCTACGAGTACTACGCCGGGACCGAGGTCAACGGCTTCGTCTTCTGCACCCCCGAGGACTGGCTCTCCCATCCGGGCACCGTCGGTAAGGCGATCCTCGGCACGATCCACATCTGCGACGAGGAGGGCAACGAGCTCCCCAACGGCGAGGCGGGCATCATCTTCTTCGAGCGAGAGGAGATGCCCTTCGAGTACCACAACGACGAGGAGAAGACCCGGAACGCCCAGCACCCCGAGCACCCCAACTGGTCGACCCTCGGCGATGTCGGGTACGTCGACGACGAGGGCTACCTGTACCTGACCGACCGCAAGGCGTTCATGATCATCGCCGGCGGGGTGAACATCTATCCCCAGGAGATCGAAGATTGCCTGATCGTGCACCCCAAGGTGGCCGACGTGGCCGTGTTCGGGGTTCCGAACGACGACCTGGGGGAGGAGGTCAAGGCGGTCGTGCAGCCCGAGGAAGGGATCGAGGCCAACGATGCGCTGGCCCGGGAGCTGCTCGACTACGCCGGTGAGCACATCGCCCGGTACAAGGTGCCCCGCTCGATCGACTTCCGCGACGAGCTGCCACGCCTCCCGACCGGGAAGCTCTACAAGCGGATCCTGAAAGACGAGTACTGGGGCGACCACGCCACCAAGATCCTGTGACCCGAGTGTGAGAAAGGCAACAACCCAATGGAGCTGAAGACGATCGACTACGACGTGCGGGACGGAGTGGCCCATGTCCGCTTCGCCCGACCCGACGGGGTGAACGCCGTCAACCCGGAGTTCTCCCGCGACCTCAGGGCCGTGATGCTGGAGATCGAGTTCGACGACGCCGTCAAGGCGGTGTCGGTGACGGCGGAGGGGAAGGTGTTCTGCGCCGGAGGCGACCTGAAGGAGTTCCACGCCGCCGGCGCCGGCCTGCCGAAGCTGGCCAGCGACATGCTGACCGACTTCCACGGCGCGATCTACAAGATGAACCGGACCCCCAAGCCGTTCGTCGCTGGGGTGAACGGGGCGTCGGGTGGGGCCGGTATGTCGATCGTCAGCGCGTTCGACCTCGTCGTGTGCGGCGAGTCGGCGAGGTTCACGATGGCCTACACCCGGGCCGGCATGACGCCGGACGGCACCTCGACCTACTTCGTCGCCCGTCACATCGGCCTGCGGCGGATGCTCGACCTGACGCTGACCAACCGGATGCTGTCAGCCGATGAGGCCGAGGCGTGGGGCTTCGTCAACCGGGTCGTGGCCGACGATGAGGTCGACGCCGCCGCCGCCGAGCTCGCCCAGCAATTGGCCGACGGCCCGGCGTGGGCCCTTGGTCACGCCAAGGAGGTCGTGTATCGAGGCTACGAGTCGCCGTTGGAGGAGGCCGGCGAGTTCGAGGGCGTCACGATCGCAACGGCGATGGGCACCCACGACGGCAAGGAGGGCATCGCCGCCTTCGTCGAAAAGCGTTCCCCCGACTTCACCGGCAGCTGAGGAGATCACCGTGGACCTGACAGAGGTGATGCGCACGACGTTCTCCTGCCGGGAATGGACCGACGAGCCCGTCAGCGACGAGACGCTGCACCGCGTGCTCGACGTCGCCCGGTTCGCCCCCAACGGCGGCAACCGGCAGGGCTGGCACGTGATCGTCGTCAAGGACCGCACGATCCGCGAACGGTTCGTCCCGCTTATCCTGCCGACCACATCGGTCTATCTCGCTCAGGTCGAAGCGGGCGAGGCGCCGTGGAACACGATCGATCCGACGTCGGTCGATACCGACGCGGTGGCAGCAGAGGCTCGACCGTTCCCCGGGGTCGAAGGGATGATCGACGCCCCGGTCGCCCTGGTCGTGACCGTCGACCTCAAGGTGGTCGCCAGCTTCGACAAGCACCTCAGCCGCATCGGTGTGATCAGCGGGGCGTCGATCTACCCGTTCGTGTGGAACATCCTGCTCGCCGCCCGCAACGAGGGATTGGGCGGGGTGCTGACCACGTACCTGGCCGGAGCGGAGCCCGAGGTCCAGCGGCTCCTCGGCCTACCCGAGCACCATGCCGTCGCCGCCCTGCTCCCGATCGGCCACCCGGTCAAGCAGCTCACCAAGCTCCGGCGGAAGCCGGTGGAGGAGTTCACCACGATCGACCGGTTCGACGGCGCCCCGTTCACCGGCTGACCAGCCGGGTCGGGTGGCCGGAGGGGTCGGGGCTCCCGGTCGCCTGCCGCCCGTCGTCCCGGGCGTGCGCCGGGTCGGGCCGGCGCACTCGCTCTGGGCTGCCCGCCTGGTCGGGGGCGAGCTGATAGGCCACACTTGGCCATGGTCGAGGTTCGGGTCCGCCCTGCCGTGCCCGGCGATGGCCCCGCTATAGGCCGGGCCCACGTCGAGGCCTGGCAGACCGGCTACGCCGGTTTGATGCCAAGCGCGTTCCTCCACGGTCTCGACGCAGTCGAGCGGGGCGGGGCCTGGGAGCAGCGTCTCATCGCGCACCAGCGGTCAGCCAACGCCAACACCAACGACGATCCGGAGTTCCTGGTGGCCGAGCTCGACCAGTACGGCGTCGTGGCGATCGCCACGATCGGCCCCGAGCGAGATGATCGACCCGACCGCGCCATCAGCGGGGAGGTGTGGATGATCAACGTCGCACCCGGGGCGTGGGGCCGGGGCGTCGGTTCGGTGCTGCTGCAGGCCGCGGTCGACCGGCTGAAACAGCGGGGTTGCTCCCGACCCGTGCTGTGGGTGCTCGAGAGCAACACCCGGGCTCGGGCGTTCTACGAGCACAACGGCTGGACGTTCGACGGCGCCTCGAAGTCGGAGCACCTCGGCGGTCGAGAGCTGTGCGAACTCCGCTACGCCTACACCCCAACGTCACCAACCCGAGACCCCCTCGGAACTGCGTGAGCAATTTCGGCTAGCGCTCGCCGCCGGGTGCGAACACCTGGGGTCGGCGATCGTGCCACGGCATCGCCTCTTCGAGACGGGCGGCGAGCCGGATGAGCAGATCCTCGCGGCCCATGCCGGCCACGAGCT